>JAJTDX010000018.1:0-4222 GCA_021298235.1 Cryomorphaceae bacterium
CGAAGGGATTTGATGGCTGCACCTCTCGTGAAATCGCAAAAGCAGCCGGCGAAAATGTGGCGCTTGTGAATTATTATTTCAGATCAAAAAGCCAACTTTTCAAGCTCATATTCGAGGATGCGATGGAAGAGTTCGTCAACTCAATGGTGGTTGTGTTTGGTTCAGAAAGAAGTCTGAAAGAAAAAATGGCCATCTTCATTGAAAAGGAATATGATTTTCTCGCCAAACATCCTGAAATTCCGTCCTTTCTTCTGAACGAGATGAACCGTGAAGATGGCTGTTCAATTCCGCCGAATGTGCATTTTGAGAAAATTGCTTCAACGGGTGTTTTCGAAGAATGTATGAAAGCCCAACAAGAGGGAAAAATGAGGCCAATTGATTTGAGAAGTATTCCTCTCTTGATCATGTCGAACTGCCACTATCCGGTCATGGCCAAAAATCTGATGATGCATTTGCAAAGTATGACTGCTGAAGAATTTGATGAAAATCTCAAGCGACACAGGGAACATGTTGCTCAAATGCTTGTTGATTATCTGTTCCCTGAAAACTAAAGATTACCTTATTATGATTAATAAATTAAATACGTTCATTCTTACGCTCATTCTCCTCATAACATCTGGTTTGTTTGCACAGAAATTGGGACTTGAAGATTGTCTTCGTATGGCCGATACTGCCAATGTTTCAATTCGAAATGCACTTCTTGACATTGAGATAAACGACAAAAACAGATCCGCTTACTTGTCCGCACGTCTGCCTCAGCTTACCTTCTCAGGAGATTACAAATACAATGCAATCATTCCCGGTCAAGTTGTACCTGCTGCTTTTTTTGGTGGTCCTCCCGGAACCTTTGCAACAGTTCAGTTTGGTGTGCCTTACACGCTCTCAAACAGCTTACAGTTGACACAAATTCTATTTAACCCCCAGTTAGAATATGGACTTGCCGCCTTAAAGATCAATGAGGAGATCGTTGGACTGCAGCACAAACTTACCTTACAAGATGTCCGCTATCAGGTTGCATCCACCTTCTTTAATCTTCAGGCTGTCAAAAAGCAACTCATTTTTGTGGATGGGAACATTAAGAACATGGACAAGCTCATTACCAATATGGAAGCTTTAATAAAACAGGGCATGGTGATACAAACTGAGCTGGACAAACTTTCAATCAGCCGGTTAACCCTTTCTAATACTGCGTCCTCCCTCAAGGCAACAAATGATCAACTGGAAGCACTTCTTAAGATTCTGATAGGAATGGATCCAGCCACTAAAGTGGAACTAATGGCAGATGAAACCGTTGAAAGCTCCATCCTTGTGGATGCAAGCACGATCAGTTACCCTGAATTGGATCTGATTTCTGCACAACAAAAGATGAACCGGGAGGAACATAAAGGAAATAATATGGCATACCTCCCAAGTGTATCTCTGTATGCCGCTTACAACTACAATTACAACATGAAACCTGAGGATGATTTCCGAACAGGGATTGAAGGTGCATTCGTTGGACTAAGGGTGGACTGGAAACTGTTCGACGGTCTTGAAAAAATGCACAAACAACATGTTAATGTGCTGAATTCTGAAAAATTGAGCAATCAAAAAGAATTGGTGACCAAACAACTGGAGCTAAAAGCATCGAACGCGAAGCGGCAAATTGAGGTTCAGACGAATGCTCTTGCCCTCGCTAAAGAACAGCTTAAACTCGCGCAAAACATTTACGATCAAGCATCGTCAAAACTTTCGCTCGGAACGATCAGTTCGAACGATTTGATCACAGCAGACAATGGCTTACAGCAGGCTCAAACCAATCTCGTTTCGGCCTACATACAACTTCGTCAAGCCGAAGTCGAATATTTAAGATCTATTGGCAACCTAAAATAATCACATCAACTTCCATTCAAAATGAACAAGAAAAACATCATCTTAATCGCGGTCGGAATCCTGCTGATTGCACTCACAGTATTAAAACTAAGATCCAATAAAGAAAAGGCTGCAGAGAAGATCTACATCCACGATTCAGACGCACCTATTCTTGTGGAAACAAGTAAACCATCTATGCACACATTTGCGAGCGCATTCAACTATCTCGGAAGCTTTGAGCCATTCAGACAAAACATGATTGGTTCAGATGCCTCAGGTAAGCTCATCCGATTGGATGTTCAAGAGGGAGACCGCGTAACTCAGGGACAAATCATTGCGAAAGTTGATGATGAAATGCTTCAGATTCAATTGCAAAATATTGAAGTATCCATCGAAGGTCAAAGAAACGACGATCAACGGAATGAAGTACTTTCAAAAGACAAGGCAATCCCGGAAATTCAGTTGGAAAAAACCAAGCTCGGTCTTAAATCGGCTGAGCTTCAGAAAAAACAAATTCAGAAGCAGCTTCGGAGCACATCTATCACCGCCCCATTTTCCGGGGTCATAACCAAAAAGATGGTCGATCTTGGTTCTGTGATCGGTCCGGGAGCACCTTTGGTAGAAATAACAGATATTTCTTCACTGAAACTAACGATTTCTGTTCCTGAACGGGATATACTGAAGTTCAAACCCGGACAACCCGTTGAGGTCAAAGCGGATGTGTACGGAGAACAACTATTTACTGGAAAGGTAACTTACATTGCTGTACAGGCTGACAAATCCCACAACTTCAAAGTACAGGTAACCGTGCCAAATGCAGGAAATGAGTTAATGGCTGGAATGTATGGTACAGCCTCCTTAAAAAATTCTCAAAGTGTGACCTCTATGTCACTTCCTCGCAAAGCATTGGTGGGCTCAACGAAAGATCCGAAGGTATATGTTGTAAAAAATGGCAAAGCCAAACTGACCTCGTTCAATGCAGGAACCTCAGACGGCGATTTTGTCGAGATAATCTCAGGAATTCTTCCGGGCGATCAAATCGTTACAAAAGGACAAGTGAACATCCAGGACAATTCGAATGTTAAAATCAGCAACTAAGCCATGACTCTTACCGAACTTTCGATCAAACGTCCTTCCTTCATTATCGTTGTTTTCACAATTCTGATAGGTGGAGGTTTACTGTGTTACAATCAATTGAGTTATGAATTGCTGCCGGATTTTTCACCACCGATTTTAACCGTTACGACCACTTATCCAGGTGCCTCGCCTGCAACTGTGGAAAGTCAGGTTTCCAAACCGTTGGAAGATGCCTTATCAGGTCTGGAGAATATTTCAGAAGTAACCTCATTCTCATTGGACAATGCATCAATCGTCTTGCTCGAATTCAAAGCATCAGCGGATATTGATGCCGTTTTGGAAGATGCCCAACGCAAGGTGAACAATGTATTGAATAAGCTTCCGGATGGGGCAAGCTCACCTGTGTTAGCCAAAATAGAACCCAATGCCTCGCCCGTACTTCAGGTCAGTGCCATAGCTGAAAAAATGGACGATCGGGAGTTTATGGAATTGATGGACGATCAGCTTATCCCTCAGATCAAACAAACGAAGGGCGTAGCTGAAGTGCAGGTAATTGGAGGTGAACGAAGAGAGTTTAGAGTAAATGTTGATAAGGATAAATTAAAAGCATACGGACTATCACTATCTGCTGTAAACCAAGCAATCAGCGGTGCAAATGTTGAATTTCCAACCGGAAAAATTAAAGACCGTTCAGAGCAAATTACGGTTCGTTTGTCGGGAAAATTCAGAGCTGTTAAAGACCTGGAAGACCTCATTCTATATTCGAACAATGGCTCCTCCGTTAAGCTTGGTGAAGTAGCAGAAGTTATTGACGGGTCTGCGGACCAACTTACCGTAAGCCGATTAAATGGTCAGAATGGCATCGGACTAAGAATTAAAAAACAGAGCGACGCCAACGCCGTGGATATGGCCAACGCAACCAAAGAACGCTTTAAGATCATTGAAAAAAAATACAAAGATAAGGGCGTTAAATTTACGGTTGCTACTGATACTTCGAAACCAACTATTGAATCGGTTAATGCCGTAATTCACGACCTGGAGCTCGCGGTTTTGCTGGTAGCTGCGGTAATGTTGCTCTTCCTCCACAGCTTACGTAATGCATTCATTGTACTCATTTCGATCCCGGCCTCTCTTATTTCAACTTTCGTAGCGATGTATCTCCTGGGGTATACGCTCAATCTTATGACCTTGCTCGCAATGTCTCTGGTAATCGGTATCCTAGTAGATGATTCCATTGTTGTACTGGAGAACATTTACCGACACCTTCAAATGGGCAAACCCCGGAGAAAAGCCG
>JAJTDX010000018.1:4248-28859 GCA_021298235.1 Cryomorphaceae bacterium
GACGAAATGAAATTGGTTTTACTGCCTTGGCGATTACGTTGGTGGATGTCGTGGTGTTCTCCCCTGTTGTGTTTATCGAGGGAACCATCTCTGACATTCTGCAGCAGTTCTCCATCGTGGTGGTTGTTTCTACACTGATGTCTCTGTTTGTCTGCTTTACACTTACTCCATGGCTGGCATCACGCTTTGCGAAGGAGGTCAAGCTTAATCCAAAAAAACCGTTGCAAGCCATATTGATCTGGTTTGAAAGAAGAGTTGAATTGTTCACTGACAGTTATGTAAAACTCGTCGGTTGGTCGCTTCGTCATAAACTGATCATGGGCGGAATCGTAATTGTACTATTCATCGCTTCTTTTGCTACAATGGGACTGGGAATCGTAGGACAAGAGTTCGTTTCTCAGGGTGATCAGGGCAAGTTTATGGTCAAATTAAAATACGACAAGAGTACGACGTTTGAAGAAAACAATGCCACCACGATGAAGATCGAACAGCTAATTCTGGCTCAGAAAGATGTTGTGGATATTGTTTTTGCCAATGTTGGAGGTCCGAGCTCTGGAATGGGAGCGGCATCTTTTGGCGCCGAAAATCGTTCGGAACTTACTGTAAAGATGAAGCCGGGTATGCAAAAAAAATACCCAACCATCAAATACATGTCTGAGATCCGAAAGAAAATTGAAAATTCATTCCCGGGAATTGAGGTGAAGGCACTGAATATTGGTATGGTGGAGTCTGAAGAAGCACCAATTGAAATCTTTCTTTCCTCAGATGATCATGAGCTTTTGATAAAAGAGGCCCGTCGCCTGAAAAATAAAATCTTAACCATCAAAGGAGCAAAAGATCCGACTATTTCTACAGACGACGTAACACCCGAATTGCGCGTAGAGCTTGATCGCGAGAAAATGGGACAATTAGGACTCCCAATCGCCGTTGTTGGAATGCAACTTCAAAACGCACTTACCGGTAGTGATGACAATCGCTTTGATGATAAAGGACAGGAATACGCTATTCGTGTAATGGTTGATAAATTCGATAGAAAAAATGTCGATGACATTCGCTCCATGACGTTTTCCACAAACGATGGCAAGCAAGTGCGATTGAGTGAGTTTGCCGACATATACATGTCAAATGGCGAAGGTTCACTCGAACGTAAAAACCGAATTTCAAATACTACCTTGCGTGCCTATGTACTTGGAACAGCATCAGGGAATGTTTCAAAGGAAATTGAGGATTACCTGAAAAAAGAACCGCTTGATCCAAATGTGCGCTTGCTCTGGGGAGGCGAGGTCAAACGACAGAAGGAATCCATGGGTGCTCTTGGTACCGCCATGGGCATCGGGTTGATCCTTGTATACCTCATCATGGTGGCATTGTATGACAACTTCGTGTACCCATTTGTCGTCTTGTTCTCCATTTTGGTTTCCTTAATCGGTGCAATCCTTGCGCTCAATTTATCTTCTTCAAACATGGGTATCTTCACCATGCTGGGAATGCTCATGTTACTTGGGCTTGTTGCCAAGAATGCCATTCTGATTGTCGACTTTACCAACCATTTGAAGGAAAAAGGCATGTCGACGTATTCCGCGTTGCTTGAATCAGTGAAAGAACGTATGCGTCCGATCCTGATGACCACCATAGCCATGGTGATTGGTATGATTCCCATCGCTACCGCAACAGGTTCGGGAGCAGAGTGGAAAAATGGCCTGGCATGGATTCTTATTGGCGGATTGACAAGCTCCATGTTCCTCACGATCATTGTTGTACCTATGATGTACTACGTGGTTGACCGAATCAAAGCGCGTTTTTCTCGCGGCAACAAGATTCAACTGGATGAAGCCGCAGACAGTGAACCACAGGAACTATTGATTTGATGCAAGCACACAAGTGATTACCATTGCAAAGGTGAATGAGATGGTGGGGTGAAATTCAAAATTTCTTGGGGATCCGCCCAAAACCCAAATAATCAAATAATCAAATAATCAAATCACCCATTCACTTCACTATCGTTACGCTCAGGGTTAAATTAATCCCTGAGGCAACGGACAGAAAACCCAAATGTCTTAGTGAATTTGTAGCTGGTTACACTGCCATTGTGGTAACTCAGGCTGCGGCCCCAGGCACCGTCTGCATCGTACTCCGTAGAACTCCACCAGGTACCGTAGTCGCCAACGTTGAGGAATGGTCCACCGTAGCCACGGTCACCGCCCGGAAGACCTGAAAAGCCACTTTCATTGGTACCATTACCATTATCATTCCAACCACTTGAACTCTTCATTTTTTTTCCTGAAAAATCTTCACCTTCCAAGTAATTGGTCAGCATTTTCCACTCATTATCTGAGGGTATATGATAGCCTTCCGGAGCCAAACCACGTGGGTCATTCACGGCATTCCAATTGTACAACTTGCCATAATTTTCTCCATTTTCCAGTACATTGTCGTAATAACACCAGGCGGGCTGTTCGTTTTGGCCTGCTTTCTCCCATTCTTCTGCGGTTGCGGCATGAGGTATTGAATCACCGTTTCGGAAATAATCAACACCTAAATTCTTCGTCATCCACACTTGAGTTCCAATTTTAACATCTTCTAGTTTAGGATCACCTGTTTCGTTATTCACCTTAAAAATACTATTTTTCATATAACGTAGAATTATATTAGTTAACCGAGTGTTTAGTGTTGACAATAATACTACTTTTCAGGTAATCTAATGTGCACTGATTCAAAATTATAAAAAAGTCCAAATGGACTTTTTTCATTTAACAAGTATTTATTGGTACCAATAAAGAACTCCCCCTTAACTTCAAATTCTCTCTTGTTTGGTATGGAATTTTTATTGTTTCTAAATTAAACTCAGATAATATCACGTGACAGTGTTTTTTTCATTGACTTGTTTTGGATTTTTTACGTTTAGCGTACATTTATGCTGTCAATTGAATTATGAGCAAAAAGAAATTCCAACCGGCACAAGTTCAGCCGAAAAAGCAAGAAAGCAGCGCGCCGAAAAATCCCACAGAGAATGGAACAAATGGTTCACCAAAATCAAAGCGTTTCATTTACAGTATAGCATTCGCTATTGCATTATTGGGAGGTCTGCTGTATTCCAACACCTCAGAACACAATTACAATCTTGATGATTTCTCAGTAATCGTCGACAATGAGTTCACCGTAAAAGGGAGCGAAGCGGTAGGAGATATCTTTACACATGGCTATCGAACAGGGATGAATTTCGAGGACAACCTTTACCGACCACTGAGTAAGGCCATGTTCGCCGTGGAATATGAAAAGAGTGGAGGAAAACCGGAACTGTCACACAAGGTAAACATCGTGATTTACGGACTGCTTTGTGGATTTATTTTCTTATTGCTCAACCGGTTTTTTCCAAACTATTTTTACGTATCTCTGCTTGCCTCCCTTTTATTTGCTTTCCATCCAATTCATACAGAGGTGGTTGCAAACATTAAAAGCCGCGATGAAATGTTGGCCATGTTTTTCATGTTGATCGGATTGTGGTTCGCAAAATCGTATGCCGACAGTCCAAAAAAGCGATGGATGCTCCTCACCGCATTTAGTTTTTTCCTTGCCTTACTCTCCAAAGAATCGGCGATAACGTTTCTTGGATTAATGCCTGTCACACTTTATTTTTTCTCGAGTGCTGGCATTGAACGCCTTGCAAAAATCACTGGTTTAGCAGCTGTTGTAGCCGTAATTTACCTGTATATCCATCATTCGGTCACTGGCGGTTTGGGACTCAGCAGCATCAACATTGCAGACAATTCCATCATGGCGACAACCGACTTCATGCCTCAACGCATGACAGCCATTGAGATCCTTGGACGGTATATTTACCTGTTGTGTTATCCTCATCCGCTCTCTTGCGATTACTCGTTTAATACCATTCCGCTTGTGACAAGCGTCGCAAACCCAAGATTTTTACTGGCGTTTGTAATTCATGCCGCTGGACTCTATTTTGCCTGGAGAGGATTAAAGAAAAAAGAAGCGTACAGTTACGGAATTCTGTTTTATCTGATTACGATTTCAATTGTAAGCAATGTGTTCATGCTGATTGGAACGAATATGGCGGAACGACTCATTTTTCTTCCCTCCCTCGGATTTTGTATTGTGGTCGCCTACCTTGTTACACGTGTAACGCGCTCCCTCGAACACATTCCTGAAAAAGTGAGTGAGCTTTTCGGTCAACGGCCATTGAACTGGTTGATTATCTTACCGATTCTTCTCTTTTTTGGCGCTAAAACCATTGATCGAAACAAAGACTGGAAAAATGTCAAGATTTTGTTTGATAAAGATGTCAAAACCGTCCCGAACAGTGCACACATGCTCTACTATCATGCAAATATGATGACCAATCACGACACGCTTCAAACGAAATCCGAAGAAGAGAAAAAAAAGATTTACAATGTTGCAGAAAAAGAGCTCCGTTCTGCAATCAAAATTCTTGACCTATTTCCTGAAGCGCACAGCACACTTGCTAAAATTCTCCAATACAAAGGTCAATACCGTGAAGCAATTCTGCATTACCAGAAACGTCTGACGATGAATAACATGGATGCCACCGTATACAACAACCTTGGGACATGCTATGGATTTATGAATATTACAGATTCAGCCGAAATGAATTTCAAAATCGCCATTGAGAAATCGACAGACTGTTATGCCGATGCTCTGGTAAATATGGCCACAGCGTATATCAACAGAGGCGCAGTGAGTTTACAGCAAAACCAGCGAGAACAAGCTGTCAAACATTATCAAACCGCGATTAATTACGCGAATCAAACCATACAATGTAAATGGGATACCCCATTGGCCTATAAATATTTGGGGATGGCTTACGAGGCGTTGGGTGAACCTGAAAAAGCACGTAAAAATTACCTTCAGGGAGAACAGATCCAAAAGAACACTTTGCCAGTTCAGCCCAAATGATTTAAATCGTTAAATTCGCACAGCAAATTAGAGTCAGGAAATATGAAGTATGATCTTATCGTAGTAGGAAGTGGTCCAGGTGGATATGTAGCTGCCATTCGTGCATCACAACTGGGTTTAAAAACAGCCATCATTGAGCGCGAATCGTTGGGTGGCATCTGTTTGAATTGGGGATGTATCCCTACGAAAGCCTTGTTGAAAAGTGCGAATGTTTTCGAATACCTGACACATGCCAGTGATTACGGAATCACTGTGAAGGAGGCAAACGCGGACTTTAGCGCTATGGTGGACCGTAGCCGCGGAGTTGCAAATGGAATGAGTGCAGGAATCCAGTTCCTCATGAAGAAAAACAAGATCGATGTGATCAAAGGGAACGCAACTTTATTGGCCGGTAAGAAAATCAGTGTGAAGGCTGAAGATGGGGTTGTTACGGAATATACTGCGGATAAAGGAATTATCATCTCAACCGGTGCACGATCAAGAGAACTGCCTAATTTACCGCAAGATGGAGAAAAGATCATTGGGTACCGCCAGGCAATGACTCTGAAAACACAACCGAAAAAAATGGTCGTAGTTGGTTCAGGAGCCATTGGTGTTGAATTTGCCTACTTCTACAATGCGATTGGGACAGAAGTTACCATCGTTGAATATTTGCCAAACATTGTTCCGATTGAAGATGAAGAAGTATCCAAGCAGTTGGAAAAATCTTTTAAGAAATCAGGGATCAATATTATGACCGGTGCCTCTGTCGAATCAGTAGATACCAAAGGAAAAGGGTGCGTGGTTACCGTAAAATCTGCTAAAGGCGAAGAAAAAATCGAGTGTGATGTTGTGCTTTCCGCAGTTGGAATTCAGGCAAATATTGAAAACTTAGGATTGGAAGAGGTCGGGATTGTCGTTGACAAGGGTCGAATCCTAGTAAATGACTATTACCAAACCAACATACCGGGATATTACGCTATTGGAGACGTCATCCCAACACCCGCGCTGGCGCACGTTGCTTCAGCTGAAGGAATCATTTGCGTAGAAAAGATTGCAGGTCATCACCCTGAACCGTTGGATTACAAAAACATTCCAGGATGTACGTATTGCTCCCCTGAAATTGCCTCTGTTGGCTATACTGAAAAGGCAGCAAAAGAGGCAGGCTATGATATTAAAGTGGGTAAATTCCCATTCTCAGCATCCGGAAAAGCAAGTGCCGCAGGAGCAAAAGATGGCTTTGTTAAGTTGATCTTCGACTCAAAATACGGTGAACTTTTAGGCGGACACATGATCGGTGCGAATGTAACGGAAATGATTGCTGAGATCGTTGCAATTCGTAAGCTGGAAACTACCGGTGAAGAGCTGATCAAAACCGTGCATCCCCACCCTACGATGTCAGAAGCTATCATGGAGGCTGCTGCAGCTGCGTATGGGGAGGTGATTCATTTGTAAACCGCATGAATGTTTTATTAAGATTATTGGTTCGGTCGTCTCATCAAGAGGGTGATTCTGTTCAGAACGAAATCAGGGTAACAATACCCGAAGAACAGCTTTCTGGAATAGATTCCGAAATAAATTGGATTGCATTAAATGCTTCTCTAATGAATGAGTCGTCCATCGAATTGATTCGAAGCACCTTACTTGAAAACCGCATTGAAGTTCCTGATCCAAACTACTGGACTACTGAGGTGTACGCCATCGGTGTGGGAGACATGAAAATGCCTGAAGATTTTGATTTGTACTTAATTGAAGACCGGATCATGACCGGTGACCTCCTCTAAGAATCCCAGAACTTATTGTTTTTCAAAAAGCAACTTGATTCTTGAGATGAATTGTTCTTCAGCATCGCTGATTTCATCACTTATTCCCAAGAAAGAGAGGTAATCCTCTTTTGTTGCTTTAGCGATACGAACCGTGTAAAGAATAAGTAGCTCTTTCGTAAGATCTGCGACTTCTCTTCCTTCCTTTTGTTCGATCAAAAACAGAGCAGAGGTAACAGCATCTTCCGGAACATCAAAATCTAGATTTTCAAATTTTTCGTTCATAAAAGCAACCAAAAATTCTGAATTGCCAAATCTAGAATCTTCATTTAAAAGCTCCGCACGACGTTCCACCACTTCAAGCTCACTGAAATTTTGAAGACTGTCGCGCCACCAATTCATGGAAGCCAAAATAATTCCTTCTTCGATGTACTCTCTAAGTCCACCGAGCAAAATATAATCCTCTCCGTATTTTGATTTAAGATCCATGCGACAAAACTAGTATTTATTTTTATTGAACAGACCAATTAAAGAGAACTAAGGTACTCGCACCTCTCCTCTGAAACCATCAGTAATAACTCATCTTTTGTGATGCCCGAAAAGTCTGATTTTAGGAGCTCTCGCTTTTGTTTTGAATGGCTCTTAAGGTACTTCCCCTCACAAAATCTTCGGAGCTGCTCCTCGGTTTCAATCATCAGACCCGGGACCGTCAAGAGGTTGCCCTGATCATCCTTTGAAGCCATCGTAAAGTAACAGGAATTCGTATGTTTTTTCAGCTGAGTTCTGGGATTTAGGGACTCCACACGAATACCAATTATCATGGAAGTATTCCCTACATAATTCACTGAAGCTTTCAAAGAAACCAAGTCACCCACTTCAACCGGAGAAAGAAATTCCACACCATCCACGGCAACGGTTACACAATAACTTCCTGCATGTTTTGACGCACAGACGTATGCAACCTTGTCCATGAGTGAGAGAAGAATCCCTCCGTGTACTTTCCCGCCAAAATTGGCATACGAGGGGATCATTAACTCTGTAAGCTCCGACTGAGAATCCGAAATCCTTTTGTAATTTTCCTTGTTCATAAATCAAATGAACTTGAAAGATAAAGAAAATAAAGGCAATACGTTAATCTTTACATCAAGAAAGCGTGACTTTTAAAACTAATTTTTTATATTCGAAGCATGGCAGCATCGCTGTATATCAACGAAAGTAATTCAGTAAGTTATTTGGTGCACGGGTTGGACTTAAAGGTCGAATTCGATTTGCCTCAAGCTTGGTTTGTGACGATCGTGTATAATCCTCCTTCGCCAATACCAGGATTGAAAAGGCCAGCGTTTTTCTGGCAACGTCTCTTTTGGTTTAAA
Organism: Cryomorphaceae bacterium; assembly: GCA_021298235.1. The sequence goes on from JAJTDX010000018.1 coordinate 12,293, forward strand.
AAGAAAGGTTCATTTCAAAGTGTATTGAACAGACACTATCCATCTTTAAAACTGATCATGTGGAAGCCGTTTCCCGAGGTGATTCGGATTCCATTGAATATAGATACAGCCAGAATTCTCGATATTGAGCTCCCTGAGAGCCTTCAGGCAGATGACTTACGTAGACCGCTTGATCCCGTTCGTTTTACTGCTCCGAAATTTCATTTGAAAGCACCTGAGATGGTAAAATTGAATCTGACCCTTCTCAATGTGCCGCCAAGGGTTGCTCTAAGCTGGCAAGAATTGTCGGATAAACAAAAATCAAAACTAAATACTAATACATAACCTATGGAAAATCCATCCTATGCACAATCAGCGAGTTCGGTAACTAAAGCACTTTGGTGGTGCGCCGGAGCCGACGAGCATTTCTTATTAAAATCACCTATGCAGGACCGTGTAAAATATGCGGGTATTGGTGGAATTGTATTTTGTACTGGATTGCTCGCATGCTTTTCCGGAGGTTTTGCATTCTACACCATCTTTGGTCCTAAGAACAATGCCATCAATGATACCTTCAGCTGGGGAGCACTCATTGGATCCATCATTTTTGGTATCGTATGGGGACTCATCATCCTAAACCTTGATCGTTTTATAGTTTCTTCCACGGGAAAGGGAGATGGTACAGACAAAGTTACCTGGAAAGAATTCGGCCAGGCACTTCCAAGAATCATCATCGCTTTAATCCTAGGATTTGCTATTTCGGCACCACTTGAAATAAAGATTCTGGAATCAGAAATTGATTCAGAATTAAGTGCGTATCAAAAGGAGTATGCCGAAAAACTCAACGGACAAACAGATATTCTCTTCAAACAGAAGGTCGCCAAGCTGGAGAAAGATAAAAAAGAGTACGAAGATAAATTAAAAGGCTATGAAGCCGAGCTGAAGGTTTATGATGACGAAATTGACGGACTAGTGCAGCGCCAACAAGCGGAGATGCAGGACAAAAGAGCCTATGGTTTTGGTCCGGTAGCAAAGAAAATGCAGCAAGACATCGAAACAAAACGTGCCGAAAAGGATAAGTTCATTCAATTAAAGTCTGCCGAGGTAAAGGCATGGCGCAAACAATTGAATTTTACAGACGGACAGATCAATCAGCTCTCAGATGACTTGAGAAAAGCCTATAAAGACAATGAAAAACGTTCCCATGGGTATGATGGACTTTTGAAACGGATCCAGATCTCACACGAAATTGGCGGGATTATTCCATGGATCATTTTAGGGGTATTTCTATGTATAGAAATGGGGCCAATCTTCTTCAAGATGATGCTTAACAAAGGTCCTTATGACTACATGGTAGAAAACTACAACAAGCTCCAGCAAGTAGAAGCAGGTGTTATCTCAGAATCCAAGCTTTACGAAGGAGCAAATGGCTTGCTCCACATGGAAAAATACACCTATCTCGACTATGAAGCAGCCAAAGCCGAACGAGAGGAAAAAATGCAACGTCAAGTGAATCTCAACAAACAGATCATCGAAGAGTGGGAACGCAACAAGATGAAGGAGATCAAAGATGATCCAACCAAATTTTACAATAATCCCAACGACCCGACAAATAATTCAGGAAACGCTTGATCGACCTGCTTGCCATAAAACTGCTTGGTCTGGAACCCGGCCCTTACGCATCGGCCAGTGGAAGAGAACGTTCGAGTATTCTGCTCGTTCTAATCTCTTTTATGGTTGTTCTGCTTGGTGCAATAGTAGCGACATACATTATCGGTTTATTCGTTTCAGGCAATTATGTCATCGCTATTCCAATTGCCGCCATTGGCACCTTTGTTTTGATCAGTATCTTTCGCTTTTCGCTCATTTTGATAAAGCCAAGGATTTCCCTTGTAGACACGATCAATCAGAAAGTCATACGGACATCCTTCAAGGAAAAGTGGGAAGCGCTGAAAAAATGGTGGCACGACAGGATACAAGGAAAAGGTCTTCCCGGTTCTTTTGTCAACAGTCCGATACCTGGTTTTACGACTGTGTTCCGCTTATTTTACCTTGGGCTCTTAGCGTGTGTGATTATTTTTCCTTTGACAGTATTGCTGCACTGGGAAGCCAGTATGAATTATAATCTTGAACTGAGAGCAAAAGCTTTGGAAGGATACCGGAAGTCTGAACGAATGTTTGAAAAAAAATCTGGAGAGATCAATAGCGGTTATTCGTTTGAACGAAAGATGAGTCGTCATGAAGCAAAGGTGAATAGGTCCTATTTTACCATGAAATTATTCATCCGTGCGCTTAGCTACCCTTCTTTTACTATGGTATGTGTATTCGTATTGCTCTGTTTTTTTGTACCACACTTTTTGCTTTTTCAATTAATGCGGAATCAAAATTACACCTACATAAACTCGGTCAATGGGTATTTTAAGGATTTGATCACAGAAAATTACAGTCAGCTTGAAAAGGAAGCTACACGCATTGTCATCCAAAAAAATAAAACAGGTATTCAGACCAATCTCTCCTTCCTCACCAAGGATAACCCCTACCTCGAGGAGGAGGAAGCTCCCGAAAGTGCCAAAAATGTCTCATGGAAGGAGTGGCAAAAAATCATTCAGCAACCACCAACTACCCTCAGTCCTCAGTGAAAACAGAATACACATATTATAAAGGCATACTGAGATGTCAGTTCTCCACTTCAGGGAACAAGGAGTTTGGAAAAGAGCACCGTAGTATTTTCAGTCACCTGACGCTCGAACCGAAATATGAGTTCTATGAAGCGCAAGAGGTCACACAGCAAGAGTATGAAGAATGGTTGAACAAATACACGGAACGACCTCATCTTCGTTCAGCTGAAAAGGAAATCGTCGACTACTACAACCGAACAGATGCATCAGATGGCAAAAGAATGTATGCGGATGGAATTCTTATGGGGGTAGATCAACAGCCTAATGTAGTTGACCCTAAATTATTGGATTGGAAAGACTTGCGCTTTGAGTCTGTTCCTGAAAAATACCTGCACGATTGTTTCATTGCATATACCCCAAATACAAATCATGGTCGAATTTGCGGACCGGCAATGATGCGAAGGGTGAGACAGGTGGATGAAAAAGGAGTAGAATTATTCAACCGAGCGGACTCAGAAAATTCTCGTGAAGCTATGCTTGAAAGACAAGGCTGCTTTCAGAATTCAAGAGGCTGTGCAAACCGCATTTACGGATTCAATCTGGGACTTAAAAATTGGATAAATTCAATTTTCGGAGGAATCTTTGGTTCCAATTTTATCGGTAACGAACCTAATGGATGTATGCCATCTCTCTTCCCAAGTGGATGTTCTGGCATTGGTTGTCAACGTTTTGGGTGTGGAATATTTGGTTTACTCGCTGCCTTGGCTTTACTCCTGTGGCTTTTCAGATGTCTTATTTTCGGCGATTGCGGTAACTCCGATTCTTCCCAGCAACGAGTCGTCGAACGTATTGTCCACGATACAATTTATATTGAAAAGAATTCTCGTGTCGATACGGTAACCTACGTGGATGAAACCACCAATACAACGGTTAAAATGCTGAATCTTCCGAATGTTCAGTTTGAAAAAGGCAGAGCGAAGTTGCTCCGGTCTTCCATCCCACAATTGAATGAGCTTGCAGCGTATCTTCTTGAAAATAAAGAAGTCGAGGCAGAGATCATAGGTCATACGGACAGCGATGGAGATGCTGAAAGAAACAGAATACTTTCCCAACGCCGAGCTGAAGCTCTTCGACAATACCTCATACAAAACGGTGTAGAAGCAAGGCGTATTAAAGCTACAGGAAAAGGGGAATCTGAACCTGTGACCGAAAATGACACAGCTGAAGGAAGAGCAATGAATCGACGTGTTGAAGTTAAATTGTCGCAATACAATACGAGTAAAACGGTACGAACAGAAAAAGAACGTAAAAAGGACTAATGCCAGCACCCAACGTGAAATATTTCAGGGCCGATTTTAACGGTATTTTTCTCGTGAGCAACAAGCAGAGTATCTCGTCGTATCAGTTCAATGAAATCAATTGGCATCAATTGAATTTGCAAAATGTGGTTCCAGTCGATCCGTACGACTCTTGGGAGCTAAGAACAGGAGACGCATGGTACAGAAAAACTCTTAAACCATACAAAAGCAGCTTCTTATCCAAACAAATCGTTTGGCAATGGCCGGAAATCCGAAGTAAAAAAGATTTTCCATGGGTCAGAAATATTCTCTGGAAAGGTCCTGTTTTGAGAGATCGGCCACACATGATCATTCCCTTGGATGCCAAGCACCAACTGCAGGACACCTTGCACGAAGTGGTAATGAAAAGAATTGAGCTGGTGGCTCCGGAAGCAGATTGGTTTGGGGGATACCGTGAGGCCAAAGGAATCGTCTGGTTCCAAATGCACGCCGAACCTTTGCCTGTCAAGAAAGAACCTGTTGTCCAAAATAACACCCCCGAGCCACAACTCACCGAAGAAGATACCATTACAGAGCCAGTTAGTGACAATGGCGCAAACAACATCTGGTCCTTGAATCAAAACCTGTCTTCTGATAATGGTTTGGCAAACACTCAGCGACCACTTCAAATGACGCGCAGTGGAAACAACAGATGGCGCTGGTTTATGCTGTTGTGGCTTCTTTTGTGTCTTTGGAAATTTCCTGCGCTTGTCATTCCTAGCTTGCTAATTTTCGGTGGAATTACCTTCTTCCGATATTTCCGAAAGGCGTGCTTGGGACTTCTGGGTTCTCTGTTCGTGTTTGGAATTATTGCCTGGCTCTTGTTCAACTATCTGCCTACCGTAGGTAAAGACGATGTGAAGCTCGAGGATACAAACGAAGGAAAAGTACAGGTATTCCCACCCAAGAAAACGGATGGCAAAGATTTGTTGTCTGAAAAGCGTATCCACTGGTGGGACTTTCTGGAAACCAATTACAACTTAAGCTATTTCACAAGCTCAACGGCCTTCTTTGAAAGCCAGCAAACCCATGATGCCATGGTAGAGCAAACGAGTGCTGTCAATCAGGTTGATCTTTATGGAAAGATTTACAACTCTATGGAGAAGATGGACTCTCCTAAACTGGACAGCATCATTAAAAAATTAAAATATACCGCCACGAAAAACAAGTTAAATCCCGCAAGGACAGCGGAGATGGTTTGTACCTTTATTCAGGAAATTCCTTATTTTCTTGTTCACCAGATGGATTGTAAACAGATCGTGAAAGAGGCAGGATCCGGATTTATTGTAGAGTATCACATGCAGAACAAACCCTGTTTGCCGGAAATACCAGCCGGTGTTCAGTCACCCTATGAATTTATGCATAACCTGAAAGGTGATTGCGATACGCGCTCTTTGCTGGCATTCACAATCCTGAAAAAGATGGGGATTCCTGCTTCGGTGTGGATCAGTGAGGCATATGGACATTCCGTCCTTGGTGTAGGTCTGCCGATCGCTTCCGGATTTTACAAAGAAGTGAACGGAGTAAAACATTATGCTGTAGAACTTACGGCGAAAGGTTTCCGCTTGGGTATGATATCCCCCGAGCAGCAGATCGAAAGTAACTGGGATATCGCTTTATATTATAACCGTTAACCATGAACATGATTATTATTTTTCAGCTTGTTGTTGCTTTTGCACTGGGTTTTTCCGGCTTGTTTATCATCCACCGAGTTGTTACCGGATTTCTGGTCAGGAATTACCAGATTGACGAGAACGATAACCTTTCACTCACTATTTTTCAGGTAGGTGTGATTCTAAGTGGCGGATTGATCCTTTCCTCGATAGTCGATCCTGCAGTGAATGCCATTCGCCTGATGAATCCCGATGGCGCACTGAAGCTTTCTTCCATGGGAACAGCGCTTGGGTACATTGCGCTCTTCGCTGTCATTGGCATACTGGCGACTTTACTTGTGATCACAGGCGGGCTGGTAACTATTTTTCAGATGACGAAAGTGAACGAAGTGGAAGAGCTCAAAAACAAGCGGATTAATTCTTCCTTGATCGCTGCTGCCTTTATTGTGGCCATTGCCTTCATCGTCAGCTCTTATTGCGGGCATTTGTGTGAGGCGCTCATCCCCTATCCTGAGGTGATGACGATCAGGTAAAGAATCTACTTCAAACCAATCCGATAAACAATCAAAACAATATTATCACGCATCGGATTTTTAGCATTTTCGAGAAGCTCAGCCAATACCTTCTTTATCTTTTTAGAGGCGGAGGTGTTCTCTTTGATGGAAGATTCCAGAAACTGTACGTATTTTTCCTGCCATTCCTCATCCTCACTCTGACACTCCCAGATAAAGTCAAAAGCTGAACCTTCTGAGATTTCGGAGTCGTCAATTAGTCCAAGCTCATATTCCCGCTTCAGGTCTTTATCCCTTTCCAACTGTGCCGCCTTGCCTGTGTAGGAAAGCTCCTGAAAATCCGGATACATTAAGTCCAGCTCATCCCCGCTGATCTCATTTTCGTACACCTCAAAGATGTCCTCGTTCCAGGGATCCATTTCCAAAAATGCATAGACGTCCTCAACGGTATGCCCTTTATATTGGGGGAAATACGTTATGTCTTCAATTGTAATCTGCTGGTTGTCATCAAGTTCGATAGAATATTGCAATCCGAATGTGGTGATCTTTTTCATGACTTTTAAATTGAGCTGAAACTAAATTACTTACTTTGAACATAATTTTTAACCCTATTCGCAAAAATGACAAAACTCGATCTTTTCCTGATTCTGACAGTTATTAGCTGTACCTTCCTTAGCGGGGCTCTTGTGGTGATGTTTTTCAAACATAAAGACCGTGTTAAGGCACTAGCGATCTCTTTGATATGTATTCTTGGAATATCTGCAGTAATCCTTTATCCCGAACGAGCAAGAGTTAAAAAAAGATTGAATGTGGTTTCTCAACACGTACCCATTCGGATATTTAATTCTCACCATTGCAGTTGCAGTAGCTTAAAGCCCGTGATTTCAAAAGACTCATATCCAGGAAAGCACCGCCCGATGGCCATTAAGACAACTCGAAATGGTTATGTCAAAACCGCGGGAATTAGAGGGAAATTCCTAAGAAACAAAAAACTTGTTCCTGTAACAGAAAATGAAGGCTTTTGGATTCCCTATCTTTCTCACAGCACCAAGCATTTAACTCCAACAGCGAATAAACGGTTGATTGAGCTTGGAAGGAGGTTTCGTTCCAGTCTAAAACAGACAGAGAACAAGAAAGATTATTTCGTAGTATCCTCCATAACACGAACTCAGGCGCAACAAGACGATCTCAGAAAACGTGATCCCGGTGCAACAAAAGGGAAATCTACCCATTCATTCGGAGTGTCTTTCGATATTTCAGAGGTCAGATCAAAAGACAGCTGCAAAAAGGGAATGGATGCACTGAAAAAAATCCTTTTGGAAATGCGTAAGGAAGGGAAAATACTACTTTGCCCCGAAAATGATTGTATTCATATCACGGTGATAAAATAAAACTAATTTCTGTTCTTATTTCCCTTGCTCCTCTCTCCGAGTGAAGTAGCAGACGGGCTCATTGTTGATAGAGTAAAAAGCATACAACACCTCCTCCTTTCCATTGCCGAAAAACTGCAACGCCATAAAATATCCTGGCAATGAGGAAAGATCCAAGACATAATCCCGAAGCTCATCTTCAATCTGTGGAATTACCTGATCGATGTCCGTGCGCTCGGATGGAAATTCACTTGGCAGTAAATTGAATAAAAAGCGAAGACAATTGAACAACCAGCAATGCGATTCTTCACTGATAACGCGTACGTTCTCATCTACTTTATCCAATAAATATTCTGTATACGTTCCTAATGGAGATAAAAACTGAGGAATAATTTGATTTTCTGCATTTTCAAGCTCCTTAAGGATGTATGTATCATCGTAATTTCCGTTTTCATCCAGTGCGAAATCCGGCGTGTAGATCCATGCAATATTTTCAACTGCCATGACTAATTCGCAGAGTTCTTCAAGCAATGGTGTGATGTCTGCGTTCCGATCTTTCTTTAAACCTGCATCCAGCTTTTTTTTAAGCTCTTTAGCCTCTTCGGCATCTCGCGTTGGATCAATCGGAAGATGAACAACCACTGCCGTGGAGAGAATAGCTAAGTAGTCATCTGATTTTATAGCGTGCTCATCAGATTCTTCAAACGAATGAATGAATACATCTTCAAACCACATCATTTGTTCCTCATAGAGGTAAACGTCTATTGCGAAAAGAGTTCTGTCATTCTGGTCTTTTTGTTGGTGTCTGATTTTACGCAGTATTTTCATAGTTTGGAGATTGTTAATTGAAATTGGTTGTCCTTAATATTTAGGCTGAAGAAAAAATTACTTGTCCTTTTTTGCCGAAGCATTGCTTCGACAGGGCTCCGTACCCCATTTAAATTTTCCTGAACACCAATTGATTTCTTTTTTAATGTGATTACTTAAAACTTTTAATTCAATTAACGATACGTATTCGAAGCGTTCACATAACACTGCGCCATTAAACAGTTTTTACTAAATCACAAAGGCCGCAGCAGGATCAGAGGGGTTGTAACCAATAGCAGCTGTTTTTTCCCAGTGCACCTCGTTCTTTGAAAAACGCTGTCGGCTGTTTGGATGAAGTAAAGGGATCACCGCCGTAGGAACATGCATGTTTAAGCACGGTCCACCCATAATGTTCAGATAATAATGTTCTTCTAACATTAAGTCTCGAATGGTTTGCAATACCATATCGATGAACCAATCCTCCTTTTCGTTCAAATCATTCTGACGCCAGCCAAAGTTTTTGTAAGTTAGGATATACCGGTCGAGCAAGAGAATCCAAACCGGATAATCGATGTAGAAAAAACTGTCATCCTTGATGCGGGCAAATTTGGCCCATTTACCCACATAAGCATCCGTTGCCGGACTGTAACGAAGATTACCCAGTGATGGCCAGTAATACACAAGTACCGCTGTTTGATCCCCCGAAATGAGCGATTTGAGCATGTTGAATGCCTTTTCCCGCGTTGGTTTCTTATCGGCAATCTGTGCAAGTACCACCAGATAGAACACACAGTATTTTTCCAGCCGCTCATCGGGAAACTGCGTCAGTGCATCCACCTGCGCACGGATAAACTCAATTGCCTCGGGCGAACTTTTTACCTCATGTTCGAAGATATTGAAATGACTGTGATCCATTGATTCCCATCGCTTTAGGGATTCAGCTTCGTCTCTGAAAATACGACTGTTCGCTTCCTTGTATGCCCTGATGACCTTCAAATGCACCGCACAGCGAGCCATATGACCTGAGTGAGCGTTGTCGTTCGTTAACTCCTTACCACAATACCTGCAGGTAAAATCCGAAACCTTTGCTGGTTTCAGTCGTCCTTTTGGAAGGATTTCGTGGAGTAGTTGTTTAAAATTTTGTATAGTTGTCATGTGCGTCTTTTTTTTGATCAAGGATCAAGGAACAAAGAACAAAGAATAAAGAATAAAGACTTGATTATGTGATTTACAAAATGTACTTGCTCCTTGCTCCTTGTTCCTCCACTGCCTACAACGAGCATTCCCGATGCCAGTCATAAAACTGCAACACCTCCGGATGTTCCTGAGTCTCTTGCGGTAAATCAGCCATGAGTGCTTTGAGTTTTTTGTGGCTGCATTTCACTCCATCGATGGCGCAGCGCACAAACTCGACATCCAAACAATGTTCCTTATTCTTGAGGATCTCCCGTGGCTGTGCCTGATAAAGCAAACTGTATTTCTCCCTTTCGGGAAGCTCCATCATCAGAAAGATCTCCACCCACAAGTCGCCGTTCGGACCGGTGATCATATTTTTGAGATCCTCCATGTCGAACAGGTCTTTTACGGAGGTTGGTTCCGGATTTCCGATATTGATATCGCGTTCCAGGGTAGCCATCATTTTTTCGATCACTTTTGTGAAGTTGGCATCACGCATCAGTACATTCACAAACGCGCGACTATCAGAGGCATGGGAGCTATACCCGTTGTAGTAATTACGCCGCGGATTGAACTGTGCCACATAGGCCATGCATCGTAGTTCGTCTTCCTCGTCAAGAAGCGAAAGATCGATCTCGTGCTCGCGCTTCTTGAAAAGGTAGAATTCGTCTTCCACGCAGGTTTCTGCCAGGTGAATGAGTTCATCCTCATTGTAATACGGTTTGTTCCGTAAGTCAAAGTTGCCTTGCTGCAACAAACGGACATACGCCCGGTGGTCGCTGCGAAAATCCCGCACTTTGAACAGCAACATGTACACCAGCGAGGAAAGGTCCATCCCTTTGGATTCAAAGAACCCGTGTACGTTGTTACGGATAAAATAGAAGGTTTGCCCCCGTGGCGCGCAATACACGCTGGCCACATCATACTTTAACTGATCCATACGCATTAAATTAACCCCGAACGACCTTGTTCGGATGCGTAGGTTAACGCAGAAAGAATAGGGAAATAACAGGGGGACTACTGTTCTTTCATCCAATCCGGTAATTCGTGCTCTTTATTGAGTTCTTTGGCTAATCTTTTTGCGTTTGAAATGGATTCTTGGGTGGCCTTTGCTTCCAAACCAACTTCTGGATGATCTTTTCTAATTACTGCTGATTGGATATAATGTGCTAATGCATCCCCTAAGTTTTGAAGTTTTTCTAAACATACCGCAATGCGAAATGGGTAACCACCTTTTTTGTCAATATTATGTCCTTCTCTGAAGGCTATTATAGCTTGTTCATAGGATTCCCTATTTTGGTAACATGCCCCAATATTAAAATACGAAGTGGCCACATCAGGATGCTCCCCTCCCAGGGTTTTTAGACGTATATCCAGGCATTTCTGATAAAAGTCTAAAGCCTTGTCGTATTCGCCTTTACTATCCCAAACAAAGCCGATATTGTTATACGAAGTAGCCACATCTGGATGCTCAGCGCCCAGGGTTTTTAATTGGATATCCAGGCACTTTTGACAAAAGTCTAAAGCCTTGTCGTATTCGCCTTTATTACTCCATACCAAGCCGATATTGTTATACGAAGTAGCCACATCTGGATGCTCAGCGCCCAGGGTTTTTAATTCGATATCCAGGCACTTTTGATAAAAGTCTAAAGCCTTGTCGTATTCGCCTTTATTATTCCATACCGAGCCGATATTGTTATACGAAGTAGCCACATCTGGATGCTCAGCGCCCAGGGTTTTTAATCTTATATCAAGGCACTTTTGATAAAAGTCTAAAGCCTTGTCGTATTCGCCTTTAGATTTCCAAACTAAGCCGATATTGTTATACGAAGTAGCCACAGAAGGATGCTCAGCGCCCAGGGTTTTTAATCTTATATCCAGGCACTTTTGATAAAAGTCTAAAGCCTTGTCGTATTCGCCTTTATTATTCCATACCGAGCCGATATTGTCATAAGAAGTAGCCACAGAAGGATGCTCAGCGCCCAGGGGTTTTAATTGGATATCCAGGCACTTTTGATAAAAGTCTAAAGCCTTGTCGTATTCGCCTTTACTATCCCAAACAAAGCCGATATTGCTATACGAAGTAGCCACAGAAGGATGCTCAACGCCCAGGGTTTTTAATCTTATATCCAGGCACTTTTGATAATACTCCAGGGCTTTGTCGTAGTTGCCGAATTTTTTTTCACAATTACCTAATTTGGATAACAAATCAGCATCTTCCAAAATAAAGGATGCCTTTGTTTCTACTTTATTTAAATAATCAATGGCCTCGTTTTTATCAAGTATAGCAATGGCATCTAAACCTAATTCCAGTGAATCTTTTGTTTTAAATTCGTTTTGAGGCGTTAGAGCCACTAAAAACTCTTTTCTTAAAACATGTAATTGGAGTTCAACTAATTGGCCATCTAATTTATTTAATGCTTTCCAATCATTATCTGTAGGGTTTTCTAGGAGTTTATCTATTATTGCTTTTATTCCAAAAGTTTTTAAATACATGAGTAGTGGGTCGATACAAATGTCAATCAAATCATCTCCTTTATCGATTAAAGCCGCTATCAGTTCCAGATCCCCTTTTATGGCTATTTCTTTCAAATAACTTCGAAGAGCATTTTTTTGAATGCTTGAGCCGGATTCTCCAATTTTTTCAATAAATGCAATGTCAATTTCAGGTTCTTGCTGGTCCAGTTGAACTCCTAATAAATACAACAAAAGTCCCTCTACAGTAAAGCTGATGTAACCATCCAATCCTTTTGAATAACGGCTGATCCATCCATTTTTCCTTAATTTATCATAAGGAATCTTACTGATGTCATTTTCAAAATAAGCCTTCAGTTTTTCGCTTTTTAGCAGGTCATCAAATAGGACTTCATTTGTACCTTTTTGCCATATTTCATGGGCTAATAAACGCATAAAATCTTGTTCTGCTTTACTGAATGTGGCGAACCAATCTTTCCAAATATTGAGATGATTTCCTCCTTTAACAGGAAGTGATTTTCCATTATACACCTCCAAAAACAAACGCAAAATCAAAGGGTTATTGATTTGGTTGTATATGGCCCTGTCAAAGCCCGATAAGGAATCAAAAGAAAATTTAGGTTTGAATTTCGATTTGTCAATGAAGGCATAACTATTCCAAGCCGCTTTCATTTCGTTCATATCCAAAACGGTCAACCAAAAGGCGTAAGCACTTAACCCGCTTTCATTGTCTTTGTTTTCTCCGTACAAATAGTTTTGCTCATTTTCAGCAACGGTATATCGATCTAATTCATCCTTTCCATTAGCTCTGTTGGTCATGATAAATTTGATGCTGCCGGGTTCAAAAAAAGTGCTTATTTCGATAACTTCTCTCCAAATTTCTTCAGCATTTTCGGCTTCATTGAGTCCATCAAGAATGAAAAAAGTGGGTTCTGATTGTGTTCCTGCAATTGCTTTGTATTCTTCTAAAGCAATCGATTCATCGATATTTAAGAGATAAGCAATTTCCTCTTTTAAGGATTTTTTTTCCATGCGAGCAGCTCGCACCAATAAACTGGGTAGTTGCTTTTCCGTATATTGCTTTTGGATTTCAACCAGGAGATTCGTTTTTCCGCTTCCTGCTTCTGCGGCAATAAAAAAGATACTGGCTCTGGCTCCGATCCACTCGCGGAGCTTCATTTCCATCTCCTCGCGGTGCACGTAAACACCAGGTATCACTTTCTTTTCATTAATGAGTGTATCGAGTACCAGTTTGTTTTCTTCTGAAAGTCGTTCTAAAAAAACAGCCTTTGTCAATTCGTTTGGGGTTATTGGCGTTTCTTTTTGCTTTTCTCGTAACAGTATATTCAAGCGTTGTAATATTTCGCCGGAGGTTTCCTTGACAATGCTTTCGGGACTAAAAAACTTTAAGGTTTTTCCTGTATAGGACTCGTAAACAAATAAATGGGACTCTTCACTGTGATGTCCAAATTCTGTTGGGATAATCAGAAAAGGCACCATGGATAATTTTCGATCTTTATTGTCACTTAACCAAACTCTTGTTTCGTCAATCTTTAGCATAAAATTGTTTTCTTCAGCTAATTCGGATGAAGCTAATTTCCATACAATTCCATTCTCCATTTTATACAAGGAAGCATCTGAAACTTTAGAAAGTTTAAGTATCAAGGTTTGAAAAATCGGAAAATATGTAGCCCATAATTCCTTGGCTTGATGGTCGCTAATTGGTGTACCATGGCCTAAATATTTATTCCTGAAATTTATCAGCATTCCAATCGACGACATTCCATGCTTTTTGGAATAATTCACCTCTCCAAAATCTTCAATGATTTCCTCTGCAATGCTGTGCTTTTTATCTTTGTTTTCAACCTGAATGTAATACTCGTAAAACTCAGGAAAAACAAGATTCACCTCTTCCTTTTTCAATATGGCATAACTTTCCCTGATAAAAGCGTTCCATTTTCCAAAGGAAGGTTCTCCCAGTTGAGACAAGAATAAATCTACGATGCGTCTGTTTTTAAGATCTGAGTTAAAAAACTCAGAGATTGAAATCAATCCTAAGTATTTCAAAAAATTAATAAACGTATACCCCAAACGATGCAAACGTTTTTCATAATCAGTTTGAAGCAGGGTTTCTTTCAAGGGATATGCGATCACATAAGGCAAGGACGCAATGAGCTGTTCGTCTTCCTCAGAAAGAATAGACTCGTTTGTCTGAAGTGTCAATGGTACTTGGCAAACCGGGCAATTCATTGCCGTTGGAAAGGTTGCCTTGGAAATACCAATTGCGCATGATGGAGTTACACAAACATACTGACTCATAGGGCTAGTTTATTTTTTTTCAACACCCCTAAAATACCAATTTCATAGGATTTTGTGTAAGCATTGATTGAGGCATTGCTTACATTATCCGTAAATCAGGTTAAATCGAAAGTTATAAAAACAGGCGCTAAAAGCGAACTATCATTTCACCTGCCAATATTAGGCAATATCAAATCTTTCATTTGTCTTATTTCATAAGAATTGAAACCATGAACACTGTATGGCTCCTGACCTGTTGTGAAAATATGAATCGTGGAATAACCTATAAAAGGACAATCCGTGCGTATGGAAGAAATATGCGAAAATGGAATAAACGTTTCTTCTCCGTTGAATAATCCTGCGCTTCGAATATAAACGCCATTGCCATCAATGCTAAGACGGGTAGGAACGATTTCATTGCCCCTGGTTAGTCTGGATGCGTAAAAATGTTTCAACGTTTAAAATAGGTGACTAAAGATAAAAATTATTCATACCTCCAACACCTGGTGCGAGATGAGTTTTTTGTTTTTCAGGCAATAATCCAGTCGTCCGACTTGAACACCAGCATAACCGGCTTGACTTATCAGCACAGTTTCACCGTCAGAATTTTTTGCTTCAAGGGGCCGATCCAAAAAGGTATGGGTATGCCCGCCAAGAATAAGGTGAATCCCACTTGTTTTAGTGGCCAGCACTTTATCTGAGATTTTATCGTCCTTATACTCAAACCCCAAGTGTGACAGACAAATCACTAGATCGCATCCTTTTGAACGAAGTTCTTTGGCTTGATTATTTGCTGTTTCGATAGGATCCAGATACCGTGTTTTTCCATAGTTGCTCTCGGGAACGAGTCCGTTCAGCTCCACCCCTACCCCAAAAATCCCGATGCGAATGCCTGCCCGTTCAAGTACAAGGTTTTTTTGGGTATGCTCTTTTAAAATGGTCTCCGAGAAATCGTAATTGGCACACAGGAAAGGAAATGTAGCATGCTGTTTCGCGTTCAAGAACCCCTCCAGCCCAATGTCAAAATCATGGTTCCCCATGGTGGACGCATCATACCCCAATTCGGTCATGAGCTTCATCTCCAGCACGCCATGGTATTTATTGAAATAAGGCGTACCCTGAAAGATGTCGCCTGAATCCAGAATCAGGACATTTTCCTCTTCCGCCTTGATTCGCTGAAAAAGATCATACCGTCGTGCTACCCCACCTTGACCGGGGAATTTCGCATGGTTTGTAGGAAACGGATCCATGTTGGAATGGGTGTCGTTTGTATGTAAAATCGTCAATCTTGGAGCACGCTTAGCGGATGAACCCGTCGATGCCCAAACTGGGCTTAGTACCATCGCTCCTGCAGTCAGGGCTGTTCGTTGTATGAAAGTTCTTCTTTTCATAGGTTAAAATGTAATCCTGCAAACGGTATCGACGGAGAGTTCTTTCTGAACTTTCACCTCCTCTATCAATGCATCGCGCATCAGCTTACCTGTCAAATTAACTTCAAGTTTTTTACTAAAAAAAGTCGCTTTATCCCCCCCATTCATCAAGTAATCCGATGTAATCACATAAAATGAATTATGTGTTTCGTTCAAACCGTTTATTTTCAATTTCCCATGTTCAATTGTTGCGTTAGAAAGTGGCTCACCTCCGGATTTTTTTATGAATTCTTCTATGTCGGGGATGGAGGAGGAAGGCATTCGAACCCACACGATCTGGTTATCGAAAGGCATCAATTTGAAAAGGTCCCCCAAAGTAATTTCTCCTTTGTTGATAGTTGAGCGAATTCCACCCGTATTCAGAAGGCATATAACAGGTTCAGAAAGTCGGACCAACTTTGTTTGATTAACAAAAACGGCATCTGCAATCCAATTCATGAGGTCGGAACCGGGACGTTTGGCTACCATTCCTCTAGGAGATGTCCCAAGTACTTGCCCCATCTCCTCTTGTAACGAGTCCCGATAGGGGAAAATGAGCGAGTCGATTTTGTTGGTTCCTTTACCTTGTACCTTTTCATAGGTAGATGTGACAAGAGCCGTGTTCTCGGCGCAGCCAAAAAAGAGCAACGGGAGGGTACTTAAAAAAATTCTACAAAGAGAATCCTTCATTGAGATCATTCAAGAATGATTTTCCTCGTAACAATTCCCTTGGCGCTTGCGATCCTTAGGGAGTAAGATCCTTTAGCAAAAGAGGAAATATCCAGGTTTTGGCTTCCTGATCCTTTTTTGGTAAGAACTACCCTGCCAGAGATGTCACTTAGTGAAACAAATAATTCATCGGTTTCATTGAGGAAATACGTTATTTTATCTTTCGCCGGATTTGGATATACCTTCAGTCCTTCCATACCAGATCCATGTTCTTCAATTCCTACACCTCCACCCGCAAGCAATT
>JAJTDX010000110.1 GCA_021298235.1 Cryomorphaceae bacterium
TACAAGTTCATGATTTTTACGTGTCCTGTTGGACAGTATTACTCTGAGCCAGTTAAGGTGAAGATTGAAGAGTTTTATACACGAGCTGCTGTAGGAGGAGTTGGACGAGCGAAGACTGCAGGAAATTATGGGGCTTCTCTTTTTCCTGCAAAACAAGGACAGCTGAAAGGGTTTCATCAACTTGTATGGACAGACGCACACGAACACAAGTATATTGAGGAATCCGGAACAATGAATATTGTGTTTATCATAGATGGAGTTATCGTTACTCCTTCTGAGGATACGGATACGATTTTACGTGGGGTAACAAAGCGTTCTGTTTTGGAAATAGCGCAGACATGGGGTATCCCGGTTGAAGAACGTAAAGTTTCGGTTCAAGAAATTGTTGATGCGCACAGAAGTGGCAAACTTCAGGATGCATTCGGTGCAGGAACTGCTGCAACTGTTGCCCAAATTATTCAAATTGGTTACAGGGATGAAATTTTACAGTTGCCACCTATTGAAACGAGAGAAATATCAAATAGGATTAAAGACCATCTAGATGGAATAAAACTAGGGCGCGTCAAAGACGAGTTTGGCTGGTGCTTGAAAGTATAGTAGAAAATCAAGGCTTCCTAGGAGGCCTTTTTTGTGGAATTTCATTTACCAGTGCATCCTAATTTCATGAAGTTTATTACGGTTATTTTATTCCTTCAATTTGTCCTATTTTCTTTTGGACAAGACACTACCGTTGTTTGTGTAACCGTACTGGATAAAGAGCATAAGGAACCGATACCAAATGTAAGTGTACTTTTGAAAAGTGATCAAAATCTATATTTATCAACCGATCAGAAGGGTGCATTTAACTTCAAATTAGCTTCGCAAAAGAATGTTACCTTAACCTTTAACCATCCTCTTTTCTCAACTGTTTCATCGGAACTCAATTCAGATAAACGCGCTGTTCAAGACACTATAAATCTCCAAATTCTGCTTGAGAAGAATTTAGTTCGGGAGCTAAAAGAAATTGTTGTCAAACCGCCTGGAAGACCAGACACTGTCTTTGAATCCGGCAGATTATCGGTTGCTGATTTTGAGATTCTGAAGGACGGAAGATTGATGCTTTTGGCATACCCGCGACAATTAAAAAAAGGGAGTGAGCTTTTGTTGTATGACGGGGTAGAGGTAAATGGATCTTTTTCTGTTCCGGGGATAGCGGAGGAGCTACTTCGCGATTTCAGGGGCAATGTTCATGTCCTGTGCCGGGAGAATGTTTATGGGGTGTCTGTTGATGGTGACATGGTTGGAATATCGTCCTTAGATCGTGGATATTTCATGAAATATGTCGCTCCAATTGTGGATACGAGCTACACAAAATATTTTCTTTCAAATTTTAATGAGAATTATCCGGCGTTTGAATATTTCTCGTATGATGCGCTAGATTCTACCTACAGCGATATTCTGCACATCGAGGATAAGCTGATGATGGAGTTGTACCGTTCTGAATACAAATGGGTAGACATACGCACGAAGCTGTGGGCAAAAAACAAGGAGATTCAGACTGGGGTAGATGCCGAAATTTGGGTCGGAGCGAATTATTTTACACAGTCTTTGTATTATAAAGAGCTTTATGCTCCATTATTTTTCAAAAACGACACCCTCTATATTTTCGATTATTACAAAGACAGGCTATTTAGTTTTAGTGACGAAGGAAAACTAATTGACAGTGTTCCAATTTACCACCATTATCATCCAAAATCGACCGGTTGGAAACGTTCTTTAATTCAGGATCGGGTTACCGGGGAAATTTATGCGGTATTTGAGAAAGGAGGAAATAGCTTTATCGGTAGAATCGACCTTCATACTGGAGAAATAACTGAGAAGGTTGTATTGGGATTTAAATTCGTGGAAAAGATAGCCATACATGACAATTTCGTCTATTACGTTTATCGTCCATTTGAATCGAATCAAAAAAAATTCCTTTACAAAGAACGATTGCCTTATTCGTTCGTAAAAGCAGATGTATTGCAGGGAATGGAAAAGGTAAAATAATTGATTCAATCGCTAACGATCCATTTTCTAGCCATGGGTCCTTCTGAAAATATCAAATCGAGAATAGAGATTTGGTAACTATATTCCTCGGAAGAAGGAAAGAGTTGGTAATAGGGCGCTATTGCTTTTTCCTCAAATACAAGCGCTCTGAAATCAAGTCCTTTTTCCTCATACTTTGTGCTGAGTTTGAAAGATAACGGTAAGTCTAAAAAAGTGCTTATCAAATCAATGCTTGCCAGATTCAAGTCGATCAAATATTTTTGATTGGAGAAAATGATTCTCTTTATTTGTTCCGAGTAATCCTCAAAATAGGCTGCTGAAGCATACGCGCTTTCAATTGCTTTCCAATGGATTCTTTGCCAATCTGTTGCATAACAAACATGAATATCCTTCATGGCGGTTTTGTTTCCAAAAGGTTTGCTCACAGGTACAGAAATATAAAGGGGGCCGTTCGCACCCAGGATTAGGGATCTGCTTCGATCGGTTTGTTTCACGAAGTGCTCGTGCCTTTCCAGGACGACATTTTGTCCGTTCAAAGCGCGAAAAAAGGGGATACTTCCGAAATAAGTAAACGGAAGGATTTGCTGCATCAATGAATCAATTTAAACACTCGTTCCCAACGGAATCCAATTTCAGGGTCGGTACTTTTTGAAAGCCAAACCAAAGATGCTCTTCCAACTACATGATCTTCAGGGACAAAGCCCCATACTCTTGAGTCTGCTGAGTTATATCGGTTATCTCCCATCAACCAATAGTAGTTCATTTCTATTCTGTACGTATTGGTTTTCTTTCCGTCGATGTAAATACCATCTTTGCGTTCTTCAAGTTTATGCCCCTCGTAAGCGGTAATTATTCTTCGATACCATGCGATATTTTCTTTTTTGAAATTGACCACCTTTCCTTTGTAAGGAACTTGAAAACGCTCGAAGTCACTGACAGTATTGTTGATGTTAAGGTCTTTTGGGAAGTAATTTAAATTATTAATCCTGTCTGAAACTGTTGGCTCATATCCCCAAATGTCGGTGTATTGCTGTTGAATATTTAATGTAAATTTTGATTCCAAAAAATCAGGATTAGAGCGAAGCTTTGCAAGTTGAGAACGTGTGAGATTCATAATATATGTTTGACCATCATCCTGTGTCATGTAATCATTGCGACTTTCTTCCAGTCCGAATTTTTCCATCATCACCGATCTGTTCTTCGGGGTGAAATTCGTTGCGAAATATTGCAGGTTTTGATCCGGTGCAACCCAAGCTGGTTTTCCGTTGACATACAGAATAGATTTTTTAATTTCCAACCAGTCTCCGGGAATTCCCACACAACGTTTAATGTAATTTTCTCTTTTATCGACGGGTCTGTAAATCAGGCCATAATGTGAAATAATACCTTTTTCAGTATGTGCAATTTTCTCTTCAGCCAGCATTTTTCTTGCCTTGTTCTTCCATTTTTCGATGTGATCGATGTACTTGTCTCCGTATTTTTCAATGATGTTAGCCTGAGCATAATCATCGCTGAACAAGAGAAGTATATCTTCTTTTACACCTTGCCCACGAGTGGCATAATAAGAGCGTATACTGTCAGAAAATCGAGTTGAAATGGTGCTAAATTCAGGATAGCTTCGAGCAAAAAGATATTGAGATTCTTTAATAACGATTCCATGGTAATCGTGTCCCATCAAGCCATCTGGCATGCGAGGATCATATACAGCGGTATCTCCACTTGGATAGTTGAATACCACAACGTCATTTCGCTGAACTTTCCCAAAACCTGGCAGTCGGGTGTAGTTCAAATACTCCAGTCCTGTGTAGGATTTGATATTAACCCACGGAACCGTATTGTGAACAAGCGGAAAGGAGAGGGGAGTAACCGGGACTTTCGGTCCGTAAGCGAGCTTGTTAACGAACAAAAAGTCTCCTACTAGTAATGTTTTTTCCATTGAACCAGTCGGAATCTGAAAAGGTTCGAACACATAAGTACGAATAATACTTGCTGCTACCAAAGCAAACAATATTGAATCACCCCATTCCTTCACGCGGGATTTTGTACCTGGCTTTTGACGAGTAACCGCATCAATTGTAAGCGCGATGACATGACCAATTACGGGAAGACAAAGAAAAAGAACGATGTGGTCTCCCCATTTCCGGGCCTCAGTATCACTACTATTTCCCCATCTTGTTTCAGGAAGCATATCTGTACCGCTTTTTGATATTTTGTAAAAAATATAGTATGGGAAGAAAATTCCTTGAAGTGTATCCGTAAATGAATAATAACCGAATCTTCTGATGATTGAGGTGTTCACTGTTGCCAGCATAACCAAGTGTACTCCAGGAAAAAGTAAAAGCAGAGACCACCATGGTTTGTGACATGTGATTTTGAATGCGATGTAATAATTGTACCCGGGAACAAGTGCTTCCCAAGTCGGTCTTTTGGGATTACGAAAGATTTTCCACCACATTCCAAGATAGGGATGGATCAATATGAGTAGGTAAAAATAGAGAATGTTCATATGTTAAAGGTTTAAAACATCTTTAATGGTGAAAACGCCTTTTTTGCCATGGATCCACTCAGCGGAGATTACTGCACCCAAAGCAAAGCCCTTTCTATTGTGTGCCTCATGCGTTATGGTAATCGTGTCTATTTCGGAGGAGTAGGTGATCGAATGTGTACCTGGAACATCCGGTTTACGATGTGATATCAGAGGCAATTGAAATTGACCAACATGCGGCTTTTTTTCTTCTCCGTGAACCCAGGATATATAATCAGAATTGTGTTCAAGTATTCCGTTTGCCAGTGTGATTGCTGTGCCACTGGGGGCGTCCAGCTTATGAATATGATGTGTCTCCTCCAAAGACACAGAGTAGCCGGATTTTCCAGACATTAGCTCAGCTAATCGGTTATTGACTTCAAAAAAGACATTGACTCCGATAGAGAAATTAGATGCATGAAGTAATGAGCCATTCCGCTCTTCAGTCATTGAAATAATTTTATCTAATGAATCCATCCAACCGGTGGTTCCCACAATGATTGGGATCCCTCGAAGAATACAATGTTCTATGTGCGCTACGGCCAGTTCGGGCTGCGTAAATTCAATTGCCACGTCTGAATCCGAGAGATCAGCGGCGTCAATTGGATTGCTGGAATTGATTCTTGCCGAAATGCTGTGTCCTCGTTCGAGAGCAATTTCTTCGATCACTTTCCCCATTTTTCCATATCCGATCAAAGCGATGTTCATAGATCAAAATTGGATAAAATTGTCGAGTTAAGGTATGAAATCATTCAGAAAATAATAGGAAAGTTGTCAAATATCCAATTTAATACTCAATCCTAAAGCTCTGTTCGAAATTAAGGAGGGTCTCAACTGAATACTCAGGTCTTCAGAGATATCAAATTCAACAAAATGAGCCTCAATTCCGGCATCTACAACTTGGAGAATATAAACTAAACCAACTCCAAGAATAGAAAGGTCTCGTTGGGTTTGATATTGTCTGAACAATGTCAGTACACCGTCGTTGTCAAACTGTTCCCATCTAACATCCGGGATGCCGCCGTTTATTCGGTTTTTATAGTCTTGTTTAAGATCTTTTTGAATGGATTGATTTTGAACGAGGAAATAACCTGTGGCAGCCAGGCCTCCATAGATGAGTGGGACTTTCCAGAATGCTTTTTTCTTGCCTTTCGGCATCGCTACGTGGTTGTATATTTGTCCTGCTCCGGGTAGGACAGAAGAGAATATGACGGCTTTTTTCGGTGAATGCCTCTGAATGGTGTCAGATAGTACAAGTGTATCCTCTTGACTGCGGAGTGCAAAGGACACGAAAAGAAGACTCAGTAGTCCGAACTGATTGAACATTAGCGGTTAAGAATCTCAATAATTCTGTTTAGGTCAACCTCAGAGTTGAAATTAACGATGATCTTTCCATTTCCTAAGGTCGATTTTTTGATTTCAACGCGCGCCGAAAGTTTGTCCCCTAAATGCTCCTTGAAAACAAATTGTGAATCGCTGATCTGAGGTTTGGCAGTTTTCTTTACCTGCCCACCAACTGAAGCCGTTTTAGGTTCAACATAGCCGTCTTTTATGAGTGCTTCGGCATCTCTTACAGAAAGACCATTATCGACGATTTGTTGGAAAATAGAAAGTTGTAAGGCTTCATCTCCCGCAGAAACCAATGCTCTGGCGTGTCCCATTGAAATAGCATTGTCTCTCACTGCAGCCTGAATGTCTGCAGGAAGTTTCAATAATCGGATATGGTTTGTAATACTGGAACGTGATTTAGAAATTTTTTGACTCAGCTGATCTTGAGTGAGACTGCATTCCTCGATCAGTCGTTGGTAGGAGAGGGCAACTTCTATGGCATTCAGGTCTTCACGCTGAATGTTTTCCACAAGCGCCATTTCCAGCATTGTCTGATCGTTGGCCACACGAATATAAGCAGGGACTTCAGTTAGTCCGGCCATCTGAGCAGCACGAAAACGACGTTCTCCAGAGATGAGCTGATATTTATCGCGGCCAAGTTTGCGTACGGTGAGAGGCTGAATGATATGCTTTTGACCGGGAGCATGGAAACAGAGTTAACCAATCCCGAACCGCCGGATTTTGTTGTAATATCGGTTTCTGAATTTTCGAGAAGAGCACTCAGCCCTTTGCCCAGGGCAGACCGCTTTTTCGGATTAGAGTTCATCGTTAATTTGGATTATTTTATCCTCGTTTCCTATTTTGGTGAGGTTGTTTTTTTGAAGGATTTCTCTGGCGAAATTTAAATAATTGATTGAGCCTTTGCTTGCTGCATCGTGCATCACAATAGTCTCTCCATAACTCGGAGCCTCACCCAACTTTGTGTTTCGATGAATGACAGTGTCAAAGACTAACTCTTGAAAATGTGTTTTAACCTCTTCTACTACTTGATTCGCCAATCGCAGACGTGTGTCATACATGGTCAAAAGGATTCCTTCAATTTCCAGGTCAGGATTGAGTCTTCCTTGAACAATTTTTATGGTATTAAGTAATTTGCCCAATCCTTCAAGCGCAAAATATTCACATTGAACAGGAATCATTACGGAATCTGAAGCAGTAAGAGCGTTGACAGTGATAAGTCCCAAGGAGGGCGAACAATCTATCACGATAAAGTCATAAGCATCTTTGATTTTATCCAAAGCCACTTTCAGCATGTGTTCACGGTTGGGAAGATTGATCATTTCCAGTTCCGCTCCAACAAGATCTATATGCGAAGGCAGGATGTCAAGATTTGGATTTTGGGTCTGAATAATGAGATCTTTCGGGTGAACTTCGTTTATCAGACAGTCATAAATGTTCCGCGTATTCTTCGGATCCAGTCCAACCCCTGATGTTGCATTGGCTTGCGGGTCAGCATCCACTATCAGCGTTTTATACTCCAGCACTCCAAGGCAACCCCCAAGATTAATTGCAGTGGTTGTTTTTCCAACTCCCCCTTTTTGATTCGCAATAGCGATTATTTTAGCCATCCACTTATAATTGTGTCGTAAAGTTAAGACAAAACATTGGTGGCTAATTACACACTACTAGGTAAATTATCAACCGAAAAGGTGTTGATTGTTGATACAGGTTTATTTCAGGTCGTCGAATGAGACTGAATTGAAGCGGTTATCGTTCTCTTGCTCTGCAGAACCGTCTTCGGATTTAAGGGATTCAATTTTGGCAAGCACATCGTCTAGTCCCTCGCGAAACTTCTCGAAATCTTCTTTGTAAAGAAAAATTTTATGTTTCTCGTAATTGTCTCGGCCGCTGTCATCAAACGTTTTCTTACTTTCAGTGAGCGTGATATACAGATCATTCCCTTTCGTTGACTTGATATCAAAAAAGTAAGTTCTCTTTCCCGCACGAACTACTTTGGAATATATCTCACCGTTCTTATCGTTTTCCATGTCGTTTGACTTATATACGAGCAAATATTGTAATTTTTTTCGAGAAAATCCCTCTTTATTCGATTATTCAGAATCCTCTGACAATTGGCGGTAATACATTTCAGCATAACTTCCATTTTTACTGAGCAGCTGTTCATGCGTGCCGTCTTCTGTGATATGACCTTCTTCGAGAACTAGGATCCTGTCAGCCATTCTTGTTGAAGAAATTCTGTGACTTACCATGATGCATGTTGTTCCTTTGGCAAGGTTTTCTTTGAGGCTGTTGAGGATCACATCTTCCGTCTCCGTATCAACTGCGGAGAGACAATCGTCAAGGATGAGTAGTTTTGGCTTGCGAATTAGGGCTCGGGCAATACTTACTCTTTGCTTTTGTCCGCCACTAAGGTTGATTCCTCTTTCCCCGAGCAATGTTTCATAACCATCTTGAAACTCTACGATATTGTGGTGAACGTGAGCTCGGATAGCTGCTTGTTCGATTTCTTCCTTGCTTGCTTTTCTTTCTGTAATCCCAAAAGCTATATTGTTTGAAATGGTATCAGAAAAAAGAAAAACATCCTGCGTAACGCTACCTGTTTGTTTTCTGAAATCAGATAAATTGATATCTTTCAAATTTTGTTGATCGATGAGAATTTGTCCGGATGTAGGGTCTATTTGGCGAGTAATCAATTGAACGAGAGAAGTTTTTCCACTTCCTGTTCGACCAACGATGGCTACAAATTCGCCGGGCGAAATTGAGAAATTTACATTCTTAAGCGCAGTAATTCCAGAGTTCTGGTAAGTAAGGGATACATTTTTCAGTTCAAGCTTACCTTTCAAGTTGAATTCGTTTGATGTTGGACTGGATATGTCAGGCTTTTGATGCAGGAATTCATTGATTCGAGATTGCGACGCTGCGGCTCTTTGATTTATCGAAGTTACCCACCCAATACTTGCGAAAGGCCATGTAAGCTTGTTGACGAAAAAGATGAATGCAAGAATTTCTCCGAGTGTAACCTGCTGGTTTTGTGCCATTAGTCCCCCCAGATAGATGGTAAGAATAGTGCTGAGCCCAATAAGAAAGACGATCGTCGGCATGAACAAAGCATTCACTTTAACAAGCGAAAGATATTTTCCATGGTAATCTTTTGCTGAATTATTGAATTTTTCGCTGATGATATTTTCTCGGCTAAAAGCTTTAACGACTCTGATACCGGAGAACGATTCCTGGACCAAAGTTGACATGAATGACTGTTCTTTCTGAACGTTCTTGCTCATAAGGTTCATGGTGGATGAAACTTTATAAATCATGAATGACATCAAGGGCAAGGGCAACAATACAAATAAGGTTAAAATCGGGCTGATTGCGATCATTTGATAGAGTACCAGGATGAAGAGCGCAATAAGGTTAAGGGTATACATAATTCCGGGACCCAGATACATTCTTACCTGACTCACATCCTCTGAAATTCTATTCATTAAGTCGCCAGTATTGTTTCTTTTGTAAAACATCAGATCTAATTCCTGGTATTTTTGATAAATTTCATTTTTAAGATCATATTCTATCAGTCTTGACATGATGATGATGGTTTGACGCATCAGAAAAAGGAAAAATCCACTGCACAATGAAAGAAGCATATAAATTCCGCCAAGCTTCAAAGCAAGAAGCAAGGTTTGATTCATCCACTCCGAAGAATCAAATTGAGTTCCAGTTAATAAACTATCGATGCTGTCTTTAAGATAGATCGGCATCTTCACCCCGAAGTAATTTGAAATTACGATGAATACGATGCCAAGTAGAAATCGCCATTTGTATTTCAAGAAATATTTGTTCAAATGGCTGAGAGACTTCATTCTGATTAATTTCCTATTTTTGCACGTGACTTTGCCGACGGGGTAAAGTTAGACATTCGACTTGAAATAGATGATAACACATACCTTGTGAATATGTTTGAGGTAAAGAACTTAGCGGATACAGATCTTGCATCGAATCCGGTAATTGCTCAGATGAGCAGTTTCAATCACGAGCAATTATTGTTCTGTAATGACAACGAAACCGGTCTTAAAGCGATCATTGCTGTGCATAACACTGTCTTGGGTCCTGCTTTGGGTGGGACTCGTATGTGGACCTATTCAAGTGAATTGGAGGCATTGAATGATGTGCTTCGTCTGTCAAGAGGAATGACGTACAAAAATTCAATTTCCGGACTTAATTTAGGCGGAGGTAAGGCAGTCATAATAGGGGATTCCAGATCAATGAAATCTGAAGCCCTTTTTAGACGATTTGGAAAGTTCGTTCAAAGCCTTGGAGGCAAATACATCACTGCGGAAGACGTCGGAATAAGTCCGATCGATATGACATGGGTGAGCATGGAGACACAACACGTTGTTGGGCTTCCCGGAAAAAGCGGAGATCCATCTCCAGTTACAGCCTTCGGTGTTTACATGGGTATGAAAGCGGCCGTTAAGGAGCAGTTTGGCACTGATTCTCTC
>JAJTDX010000019.1 GCA_021298235.1 Cryomorphaceae bacterium
CTTCCTGTAAATAAAGAACATATAGAGAGTGGTTTTATGGTTAGGTGTTAGGTAAGAGGAGGATTCGTTCCATAGCGAAGCAGGAGATCAGAAATGGTTCCTGCTTTTTTTGTTAATATTGTGTTATGCATCGTCCCCGACTTATTCCTGTATTATTACTTAAGAATCAGGGCCTCGTGAAAACCATTGGCTTCCGTTCTCCTAAATACATTGGCGACCCTATGCATGCCGTTCATATTTTTAATGAGTTGAAGGCAGATGAATTAGTGTTTCTGGATATTGAGGCGAGTAAAGAGGGACGGACGATCGATCCGGAATTTGTTCGTAAGATAGGGGAGGAGGCAAACATGCCCTTTGCGGTTGGAGGAGGAATCCGTTCACTCGATACCATTCGTGAATTGTTGCGCTGTGGTGCGGAGAAAGTAGTTCTTAATTCAGTTGCAATAGACGAACCGGATTTTGTTCGGAGGGCAGCAAATGAATTTGGCTCCTCAACTATTGTGGTTTGCCTTGATGTCAAAAAAAAATGGCTGACAGGACTTCGCACATGGGCTCACGGGGGTATGGTCTCATCCGGGATGGATCCCATAACGCATGCCGTTCTGATGCAGGAATATGGCGCTGGAGAACTTATTGTGCAATCCATCGACAAGGATGGGGCGATGACCGGATACGATGTTGAACTGATCAGAGGAATTTCCGAACGGGTGTCGATTCCTGTTGTTGCGCTGGGTGGTGCCGGTTCAATCGATCACATGAGAATTGCCTACGAGCAAGGATTTGCAGATGGTTTGGCAGCAGGGAGTTTTTTCGTTTACCAAAGCAAAAGGCGTGGCGTTTTGATCAATTATCCCGGTAAGATTTCCTTTAACCGTTGACAATTGACAATGCAACAATTTTCCAATTGACAATGCCCCCGACGCCCCCATCATCTTTTCAGAATTGACAATGAACCAATTTTACAATTGACAATTCCCCCGCCGCCTCGATCGTCTTTTTAGAATTGACAATGGCACAATTTTCCAATTGACAATGCCCCCGACGCCCCCATCGTCTTTTTAGAATTGACAATGAACCAATTTTCCAATTGATAACGCCCACATTGACTAATTGTCCATTGTATCATTGAGTAATTGTCCATCGAGTAATTGTCCATTGACTAATTGTCCATTGACTAATTGTCCATTGAGTAATTGTCCATTGAGTAATTGTCCATTGTATCATTGTCAATCGCATTATTTTCCTCAAATCCATCTCTGCTAACATTTTACACCTTACATTTGCTTAATGAATTCCCCTGAGTACAGACAATGCACACGTTGTGTCATGGATACGAGTGATCCGGACATCACATTCAACGCAAAGGGAGAATGCAATCACTGTACGGAATTCCTCGAAAAAAGAGCTCGTTACAAATACCAGGGAGCGGCATCAGATGAACAACTCGCTCAATGGATCGTTGCTATGAAGGCAGCAGGAAAGGGTCGTGAATTTGATTGTGTGGTTGGATTAAGTGGAGGAATCGATAGCAGTTATGCAGCGTTTATTGCCAGAGAGCATGGACTTCGAGTTTTAGCTGTACACATGGATAACGGTTGGAATGCCGAAGAGGCCGTACAGAACATCAAGAACATAGCTGATAAGCTCCACGTCGAATACGAAAGTTATGTTCTCGATTGGGAAGAATTCAGGGATCTGCAAGTCGCCTTTCTCAGGGCCTCAGTTCCTGAAGCCGATACACCAACGGACATAGCCATACTTTCTGCGCTCCACAAAGTGGCAGCTCGATATGGAGTAAAACATATCATCAGCGGAGGAAACTTTGCAACAGAAGGTATTCTACCGAAGACCTGGCATTATAATGCGAAAGACCTCACTTATTTCAATCACATCTACAAGCGGTTCGGAAAAGGAAAACTCAAAACCTTTCCTACATTTGGCTTCCTTTCTGAAATGTACTATAAGTTGGTCAAAAAGATCAAGATGGTCTACATTCTGAACTATGTTCCGTTCGATAAGAATGAAGCTATGGCCTTACTTGAACGGGAGCTTGATTGGAAATATTATGGAGGAAAACACTACGAATCCAAATATACCGGATTCATCCAGGCCTATTACCTCTATGAAAAGTTTGGGATCGACTACCGCAGGGCAACCTATTCTTCCCAGATCTGTGCAGGAGCTTTGAGTAGGGAGGAAGCCCTTGAATTACTGAAATCTAAGCCTTACAAGGACGAACAGATTGAAGAAGAAAAGCGATACATCGCCAAAAAATTAGGCTTGAGCTCCAGTGATTTCGATGAGATTCTCCATTTACCCCCCAAATGGTACAGAGATTACCCAAATGATGAAAAACGCCTCGACTTCGTTTACAACACTTACCGTAAACTCTTCAGAAAAGAAAAACTCGGATCTTTTTAAGGCATCACAACCGGACAAAATTTTCCAGTAGTTTCATTCCAGTATCGTGACTTTTCTCAGGGTGGTATTGTACTCCGTAGATATTTCCCCTGGAAACAGCAGAAACAAATGAGGCCTCATGTTGCGTCGTCGCCAAAACATCATTCGCATCGTTGGGTTTGAAATGGTAGGCGTGGACAAAATAGAACTCAGGGTTTTCACCAATTCCTTCGAACAGTTTATCTTCTTTTTCGATTTCTACCGTATTCCAACCTGTGTGCGGTATTTTGAAACGCAGACTGTCCTTTACCTCCAACCGCAACACTTCAGCATCAAACCAACCTAGTCCTTGTTCCTTGCTCCTAACTCCTTGCTCCTTGTTCCTTGTTCCTTGCTCTAATCCCTCTTCACTTGTTTTTGCCATCAGTTGCATTCCCAAACAGATACCCAGTACGGGAATCCCCCTTTCTATGACCGCTTGATCCAATATATCTCGAATTCCTAAAGCATTCAGTTTTTCCATGGCTTTGCCAAAATGTCCCACGCCGGGTAAGATCAGTTTTGCAGCCTGTTCAATTTCTTTCGGATCTGATGTGATCACGGCAACTGCACCTAATTGGTCTAACTTGCGCTTCACGGAGTGCAAATTCCCCATCCCATAGTCCACAATTGCGATCATAGCATGAAGGTAATGAATTTTGTTCGTTGCTCCTTGCTCCTTGTTCTACTTTTTCACAACCCTTTCACAATCTCCGCTAACTTCTCCACCTGCACCTTCCTCATGGAAATTTCAAATACAGATGTCGCTATTGTCAGGATTATTTTCTGAAATCCATTTAATCTCCTCAATAAAACGATTAGCTATATTTTCGATTCGATATTGATCTAAATCTTTTACGAGGTATTGGTTTAAATAAATTTTAGATAAGAATTGATTTACCTTTTCTATATCGGGATTTCCGGGATTTATAGAAAGAATCGGTCGGCCTGTTATGGCATAATCAATGAGTTTACTTGGGATTTGAGCGGGACTGTTTTCATTTTCCAGGTTCAAGAGAAAATCCATGGTTTTTAATTCTTTGAGAAGTTCTCTCCTTGGAATTGGTTTTCGAATATTCAATTTGTCTCCAAGAACTGCTTTAAATCGATCGATTAATTCGGTATGATTGGAATAAATAATAAATCTAAAATCACGTTGCAAACCTGTTAGATAATCGAATAATTTCTCAGGGTTTCTAATATCCTTATAAAAAGTCCCGGCATAAGCAAAGGTTGGAACAGGATTAGTTGGTTCACCCGCATTGCTTTCCTCTTCAAATTTGAAACCTTGTGCAATTACACGAATTTTACTACGGTATTCTTCATAGTAGCCTTGTTTGGCATTTTCAACCGGAACAGTTATGATATCACTGTTTTGGCAGAATAAACGTTCATAACGCTCAAAATAAGTCAAATGACCAGATTTCACACCATTTAACATAAATGGATCTCCACAATCTGCAATCCACACTTTTGGGAAAAGTTCAGGATGTTTCGATCTATATTTAGCAATACCCCAATGAATTTGATGGGGGTCTGCTATTGAGATGAGGGCATCATATTTATTGTCTTTGGCGAGAATCTCCTGAACTCTGAAATAAAACTCTAAATTCGGAAACTCCAGTTTCTTTAATAATTTGCCAAGCACTTTATCAGGGATAGTGCGTCTTCCATCGTTGTCACTATTGTATGGATGAATCATCCATTTGATCTCGATTGGTTTGATCGTTAACCCGAATTCCTTTTCCATGCCTGCGTAGTCATGTTTACCGATAACAGAATAAATGACAACCTGATGTCCTTGTCTTGCCAATTCAAGGGATAATTCAGTTGCCCTATGTGCTCTTGGTGTTTGCATAGGGTGAATGTGCTGGGCAAGAATTAGAATTCTCATTCGGGTTTGCCAAGAATTTGAAGTAGACGACCAACTATGCGCTCCGCAGATTTTCCATCCCAATATTCAGGAATATTGCCTTTTTTCCACTTGCCGGCAAACAATGTTTCCAATGCAATTTGCAAATTGGCAGGGTCCGTTCCTATAAGTTCATTGGTGCCCTCTATGCATGTTTCCGGTCGCTCCGTATTGTTACGAAGCGTTAAGCACGGCACTCCTAAAACAGTTGTTTCCTCGGTTATGCCCCCCGAATCAGTTATAACTGCAGTTGCATATTTGATGAGATAGATGAATTCTGAATAACTCATCGGATCAATGATATGGAGGTTTTTGATATTGATTCCGTTATCCTCCATCACTTTCTTTGTTCGAGGGTGTATGGGAAAAATAACAGGGTATTGTTGACTGTGTGCACGGATCGTCTCCAGTAATTTTAAAAGATTATTTGGATCATCTACATTTGATGGACGATGAAGCGTCAAAACTAGGTATTGATTCTTGTCGAGATTAAATTTTTCAAATAGGGAAGGTTGGTACAATTTATTCTGTTGATGAACTAATGAGTCTATCATGACATTCCCTACGAAATGTATCCGCTCATTGGGAATTCCTTCCTTTCGAAGATTTTCATTCGCGAACCGAGAGGTGGTAAAAAAATGATCGGTTATACTGTCGGTTACTTTACGGTTAATCTCTTCAGGCATTGTAACGTCAAAGGAACGGATTCCTCCTTCAACATGGGCAAGAAGAATATTTAATTTTTTTGTTACAATAGCACAGGCCATGGTCGAAGTAACATCACCGACAACAATGACCATGTCGCAAGAGCGGCTTAATAAAAAGCGTTCGAAACCCATCATGATGGCTGCTGTTTGCTCAGTTTGTGTTCCACTTCCCACACACAGATTTACCTCGGGTTCTGGGATTTCTAAGTCTTCAAAAAAGGTTCCACTCATGGAGCGATCATAGTGTTGACCAGTATGGACAAGACTGAAATCAATACGCGCGCCCTTTCCTTGTGCTTTACTCAATGCACGAACGATCGGACTGATCTTTACGAAATTGGGTCGAGTACCGGCTACAATTACAAGGTGCATAGGATTCTTCGAATGTTAAAGATAGGATTATTTATACGTTAAACGTACCTTTGGTTGGATAAGTCACGATCAATTTTGAGAGAAAATTCACGAAAACTTATTCTTTTCACATCCGATTTCCCTTTTGGATCGGGAGAAACCTTTCTGGAAAATGAGGTCCCTTATCTTTCCCGTGCTTTCGAACAGGTGGTGCTTGTACCAACAGAACAAGTGAATGGTGATCCTCGAGCCATACCCGAAAATATGGCGATTGAAGTCCCGAATTTTCCATTCGAAAGATTAGGCAAGGTATCCATGTTAAAGCAACTCTTTCATCCAGATTTTCTTCATGAATTGTTCAGGATCGTTTTCGTTTATCGTTTATTGCCCACGCCAAAAAGAGTGAAAACAGCATTGGTTTCCTTGTTTCGTGGAAAACAAATAACACTGTGGCTTCAACAAATTGGGGTAGAGCCATCTCGCACAGTACTGTATAGTTACTGGTGCAATGATGCCGCAATAGGGATTTCGCTTTTTAAACGAAAGAATCCCTCTGTAAGGGCAGTAACCCGGTCACACGGATGGGATCTGTATTTTGAGGCCAGCACCATAGGGTATTTGCCATATCGTTCTCTCATCACTACTCAATTCGACATGGTTTGTCCGGTATCGGAGGCAGGCGTCAAGTATATTTTTGAAAAGTGGAAATGTAATAGGACAACGAACATTCAACTCGCCCGATTGGGGGTTGAAGCACAAACACCTCCAAATGCCCTCCCTGATGTATTTACTGTGTGAGTTGTTCAAACTTGATTCCACTGAAACGCGTGCATCTGATCATTGAGGCATTGAGCAAGATCAATGATATCCCCTTAAAATGGGTTCATTTTGGAGACGGGCCTTTGTCGACGGAACTGTACGATCTGGCTGAACGCATTCTGCCTCCCAATATTTCCTGGAAGTTCATGGGCCATATTCCGAATCAGGAGTTACTGCAATGGTATAGAGAAAATCCGGTGAGTGTCTTCATCAATGTGAGCGAAACGGAAGGGATTCCGGTGTCCATCATGGAAGCGATGAGTTTTGGAATTCCCGTGATAGCCACAAATGTGGGGGGTACAGGGGAGATTGTTAGAGAAGTATTTGATGGAATGCTCGTTTCAGCAGAAGGGTCGCATACTGAGGTAAGCGAGGTATTGATTAGACTCTCCAAACTATCCTCCAATGAATTAATAAAAGTAACCATGACTTTAAAGAATTCTTGGACTGAAAACTGTAACGCAAAAATGAATTATATTTCATTCACAGACATGCTTTTAAACTTAGGCAATTTTACTCCTGTCAATCTCTGATCGAAAAAGAAAATATTGAATTCAATTTCAAAAGTTACAGTCGTAAATATACCAGTCATCATATTTGGAAATGTTTTCGAAAACTCTTCTGTATCCTGCTGAGGTTAAGAGTTGGAATATTTTCTCCCTCTGTTCAGTATAGTTATGCTCGCATGTAATTACAGAGAATTTATATTTATTGAAGTCAATCGCTGATAATATTTCGAATTCACTTCCCTCGGTGTCAATTGATAAATAATCAATTACCTCTGGAGCATTGTTCTTTTCCAAAAGGTCAATTAACGAAATAGTTCTCACGGAATATTTTTGTTCACCTGATTTGCGATTTTCACTATGATAGTCGTTAGTTTCGATAGATGAAATTGAAGATAATTCTGGTGAAACCGACTCAGAGAATTCAAGAGTTAAATTTGACTTTGACCATACACATTCATGAGTGATTGTGCAATTTCTGTTTCGAGATAGTTCATAGTGCCAACATTTAGCAGGTTCAGAAAGAATTCCTTTCCATGAAAATTTCTTTTCTAATAGATACGTATTGCTCAATTCAATACCATTGGTTGCTCCAAATTCTATGAAAAATCCATTTTTTTTAAAATTAAGTTCATTAAGTACAAATAAGTCTTGACGTAGTTGTGATTGAGAATGTTCAAATAAATTTATCAACTCCGAAGATTTGTCTGAATTTATATATTTTAAGAATTCTAAATCAAATTTGGCATTACTGTCCTGACGTATATCATTCATCATTTTTTTGTACTCCGAATATCTAATTGGAGTTACATCCAACATAATGAGCAGTTGCTTAAGATACTTATTCAATAACTTCATTTTTTCAATAAATAAATAGCATCAAACTGTCTTAGCTTCAAATTCTTGGTAAAAGATTGATTATAAAAATTAATCAATTCAAAACCGTTTGATGTGAGGTGTTGATGAATTGTTACGAGGCTAGATTTTGTTTCATAGGTCGGTTGAACAATAATTTCCAAATAGATCATTTTTATTTTATGAGCTTTCAGTAACTGTGTTGCGCCCTCTAATATTTGAAGTTCAGACCTTTGAGTATCTATCTTGAGAATATCAATATCATTCATATGGTTTTCCGAACAAAAATGGTCTAATGTTGTCACCGATACATTTTCTGGCACCGAGCCCATTTTTAGAAAGAACCATTTGATAATTTTTTTCATATATTTTTAATTTTCAAAAATCGATGGTTTATAAAATCAATTATTGATCTCACATATTTTGATTTTGTATTCCAATAAAATTCCTCCACAAGACCATTAATGAGTATAGATTCTTTATCGATACTGATAGCATGCTCTTCCAAGAAACGAAGTGCCTTTCTAGTTAGTTTTCCCTGAATTACGGCATTGGAATAGTTAAAAGGAAACTCTTCAGAGCTAATAACTAATATTTCTTCTTTAAATGCTTCAGATCGTTTTGACGCATTCAGTTCGAACTCCCATGGTGTTTCACCAATTTTCAAGAGTTGTTTTAAATATGAGGTCTTCCAAATAGCACCTTGCGTTGATATTCGATAATCCTGATCAGATGAATGTGTTTTAAAATATGTAAAGTTTGAAGGTTTATCTCCACCAGGGATTGGGGCTAAACGTACACAACCTACATTTTCATTATCGAGAGCCGTCTTTAAGCAGAAATCGAATAGCTTCTTGTTAGTAGCAGCATGAAAGAAAAAGTCTTCCAGAAGAATGACGATGTAGGGTTCATCAATTTCTTTCAAGGCGATTAATACGTTCTCAGACCACGAATGAGGATTGTGAGGAAGATTGGTATTGATGGTTCTGATACCTTCTTCATTCGCAGAAAACGTTTCCGTTAAATGGAATTTTTTTGAAAATATTTCTTTGTTGAATTTGTCAAGTAGGACATAATAGGGTCTCCAGTAGGGTTGATACTTGTCACTCGAGATTGTTAAAAGTGGTATTTTCATAAATGTTTGAGTTAATTTAGTAATTTAATCAATGCACGTTCGAATATTGCCGGTTCGAGTGTAAATCCTCCCTCTGGATAACATCCCAGTCCGGACAGTTTACCACCCAATATCATGTTATACTCGATCCCCAAACTGTTTGAAAGCCAATAGTACTGTCCCGCGATGCGGTTTTCTGGACAAATTTCCAAAAACCGAAGCTCTTTTGGTGCGAAAAGAATATTCGTATTACCTGCACCATGTATGCTCACTAAATAAGCGGTTTCCTGAAAAAATCGGATCTGCTCCTCAAAGGACAATAATGCGGTATCAATTATCTCGAAACCATTTTCTATCAAGATGGGCACGAGTTCTTTGAAATTCGCTATATATCGACCGGAAGTTCTGCTTCGGTTCAAAAATACTTTTCGGAATGGTTTCTCATGTTTTTGAGGGAGAATGGCTTTTCGCAATAATTGAAAATAATCTGGGTCGTAGGGAAGGGGTTTCAATAAATAGACCTTGTTGCATTGGATGTATTGTCCCTTCTGTTGAATAAAGAAGTGTAGTCCTTTTAATAAGGTTGTCTGTAAAAAAATATATTGAAAGTAGGACTTGTCGTACACTTCACACTGGATG
This sequence comes from Cryomorphaceae bacterium, assembly GCA_021298235.1. The sequence goes on from JAJTDX010000019.1 coordinate 9,343, forward strand.
ATTAGCGGTAGATGATCTAAGCCTTTTTTTCTGATGAGCCAGATCTTGGTTATCACATCACTGAAAAAATGAAAATAATTATTGCCAACCTGGCCGTCAAACAGAACGCATTCTTCAAGGTAGGAAGTCTTCCGTATTTGACTTTTTATAAACCTAGGCAGCGAGGGTATTGTTCCTGAATAGAACATGGAAGCGGTCAACAGTTTACGGGGGCGTCTCAAACAATAGGAAAAGTCGGGTTCGATGGTGACCCGTTTAAATAAACCAACACTTTCTGTATGAAAGTAAGTGGTGTTATCATAAGTGAGTGAATCATTGATACGTTGATCTTCAAAGCTTGGAACGAGATGGTAGAAGGGTTTTAATTTCCTTATTTCAAAGAATTTGTCAGGCGATTCAGTTGAATGGAGCCAGAATTTGTCGGCAATCTTTTTTAACGTGTTTTTTGTGAACATAAATCTTTTCCTACTCAGTCGTTTTAATTTTTCTTTTTTAACTATTTAAAATATTTCTTCAACGTGTCGGTAATTGCTCGAGATACTTCACTACCCTTTGCTTCAAAGGTATTCTTTTTCAATGCACGAAATCTTGCCGATTGAGAAAGTTGGATCCGTAGTTTCTCATCAGATAATAGTCGTATGATTTGTTTTGAGGTTTCCAAAACATTCCCCTCCGGTACAACCAAACCAGTTTCATCTTGAAAAACAGCTTCTTTCAGCCCTCCATTATCTGAAACGATGGATGTTTTACCACAAAAAGCAGCCTCAATTACAGCAATTCCAAATCCTTCATAGTCACCATTAAAATTTACACTCGTCATGGTAAATAATTCACAAGCATTCATCCATAATAACACTTCTTCTTCATGCACCAATCCCGGAAATAATATGTGCTCTTCGACATTTAATTTCTGGGCCAAATCGATAAATTTCTCTTTTAATGACGGCGTTCCAATAGCAACATAAAGTATGTTTGGAATAGATTTTTTTATTGATGGTAGAGATTCAATAACGATTCTTTGTCCTTTTCGTTCAGATAATGAACCTACAGTAAGAATAATCCTCCGATTTTCTATACCCTTCTGCTTTTTAAATTCGTTCACTTTTTCCTCATCGATAATTCTGAAGAAACGATCATTTGCTGGATTGTGAATGACTTTGATTAGTTCTGGTTTAATTCCCTGTTGGATAACAATTTTTCTTGTGTGTTCACTTATTGCAATAAGCAGGTTAGATCGCCCGTAGGTCCACTTATTTATGCGTAAATCGTATTTTGATGTAATTTGAGTAAATTCTGTTCCGTGACCAATGGTAATTAATGGAATGCGGGTCATGAAAGAAATCAATGCTGCGAACCAGACAGGATGTCTACCTGATCCAATAATGATATCCGGTTTGAATCTCTTAGTGATCCGATAACAGTAACATATTTTCTTGAGAAGAGCAAGCTTATTAGGTGCAGATGGTAATCGGTAAATTGGAAAACCTTCTTTTTTTGAATATTCAGTTATTTGAGAATCTGAACACTGGAGGTAGAATTCAGAAAGAACACAAAATTCGAAATTCGAATGTCTTAAGGTGTCTACAAGAAAGTGAGAATGTGATAAAATTCCCCCTCCCTGAGCAGGAGGGAAGTCTGTTGTGAACATTAGTATTTTACTCGCCTTTGACATTCGAAATAAGCTTGCAGTATATATTATAATATGGTTGATCTGATATTTCAATGAACCGCTTCATTTCATCATACTCAAGCCAATTTCTGCTTATCAAGCCGTAATCATAGCCATAATTAAATTTATAATTTTCACTAAGTTCATGAATTAACTCTAAGCATTGAATTGTTTCACTCCTTTTTATAGAAAGATTGGCCTCAAATGATAAATTTTGAACTAAAATAAATAGACTCCGTAATACGGATAACTCGTGACCCTCGACATCAATTTTTATGAAATCCGGGACACCCCATCTTTTAATTTCATTTTCTAATGTTGTTACTTGAACATCATACGACTTTGAGATATTTAAATTTTCCTTTTGATTTTTATCGATTGTATTTAGACCAGATCCCTCATTTACTAAAAAAAACTCTGTAAATCCTGATTTGTCACTAACGGCATTAGGTACAAGAGTAAAATGAGAATTTCTGTAAAATCTATGATTTAGAAAATTTATATTGGATTTGTCAGGCTCAAAGGCTATAACTTTTTTCGCAACTTTCAAAAAAACAGCAGATTATCTCCATGGTTTGCTCCAATATCAAAAATTAGATCTCTTTTTTCAAGGAGCTTGATGTAAAACACAACTTCATTTCTGAATTCAGAATTGCTTTGTCTGCCCTTTACATGTTTTAAATGAAAATAAATCTTGTACAAATAACTTGATTTAACCCAGTTGAAACTCATGACGGTTTATTTTGATATTCTTGTGGTATACTGAAAGTAAAAAGTGAAGCGAGGCAGAATAGACGATGTTTCAATTGTTCATTTCTAAAATCTAAAATAATAGATTTGAGTAAATATATAATTGCGCTGATATAATGTTCCTTATACATATGAAACCTTGCTATATTAAAAAGACAGTTACTTAATATTTTTTTTCGAATTCTTTTATTTACTTTCAAACCTGTAGAATGAGAGAAAATATAACGTAAAGTTGACAATTGTTCTTTTGCTGAATTGGATTTTTTAAGGTTAATAGACCTTTCATCGTGTTCCACAATAACTGTCTGGAAAGAGTCGGCAACTGGAAAAAATGTAAATTCTTCACTAATGCGTAACCACAACTCCATATCTTCACCAATACTTATTTTTGGATTGTAATGATGCTTTAAAAAAACTTCTCTTTTCGCACATATTTGCTGGCTGAACAAGGTGTGAGAAAGAATAAAATCTGGAAGGGAAAGCTCCTTTTGAAGAGGAAAAGGAATCTTCTGTTTTTGACCATTTACTTCCTCTAATAAACCGTCATAAAAAACAACAAGCTTATGGCCCACTTGCTCTATTTTTTTTTTCAGATTATGAAGTTTGTCAGGAAGAAAATAGTCATCACTGTCTAAGAAACATACGTAAGATCCTTTTGCCTGAAGGATGCCATTATTTCTTGCTGCAGATCGCTCGGCATTTTCTTGATAGATATACTGAATACGTGAATCCATCTTTTTATATGCGTAAATAATTTCCTTTGTTTGGTCCGTTGAGCCATCGTCCACGATAATTAATTCCCAATTTTCAAAAGTCTGAGCAATAACACTTTCTATGGCCTTTGAAATTAGATGAGCGCGGTTGAATGTAGGAATTATAATGGAAAAATATGGATTCATCAATTTAGAATTGACTTTAATAACCATTTTGGTTTGTTGACCTTTTGAACTAGCTTTTCGTCAAACAATAGTTGACTATTTCGATATGTTTTTAGTGATTCCCTGTTATAGCAATAATTTAGCCAAAGGGCTTTTACTTCTTTTTCAAGAAAAGAAATATCAAAAACCTTTTTTTGATGGTTTCCTTTTAACATTGACTCCAACAAGATTTGTATATTTTCAGAGGTTATTGAAATAGCCTTGTAATCCTCATGATTTAAGGCCTCAAACGCTTTTAATTCTTCTTGCGAACAATCTATGCCTAATAAAGAAAAAAACATTTTTCTTATTTGTTGTGAATTCTCTAATTGAATCTTTTCATTTTGTCGAGATACACTTAAACTATGGATTCTATACTTAATTAACGACTCCTGCAAGTTATGAAATTTCCATTTAGTGGAGAGTCTAAGGTATAACTCATAATCTTCGGCATGAAGGAATTCAGAATCAAAAAGAACTTTACCCTGTTCAAATACTTCTTTTCGGATAATTAGGGATGGATGACAAAAATGACATTGATAGAGCATTTTTAAAACGATTTCATCATGAGCCTCTTTATACTTGCAAATTGTCTCGGTCACTTCTCCAAAAGAGGTTATCCAAGTACCGCAAAGGCCAACTTTCTTGTTTTTTTCCATGAAAGCAACTTGTTTCTCAATTCGATCAATCGCACTAATGTCATCCGCATCCATACGCACAATATACTTTCCCTGTGAAAGCACTATTCCTTTATTTAATGTTTCGATGAGTTTCAAATTGGTTTCATTTTTTACATACCTAATTCGATTGTCTGTGTAAGAAAGAATGATCTTTTCGGTTGAATCAGTTGAACCGTCATTTATGATTAAAAATTCAAATTCTTCAAATGATTGACCTAAAATACTAATTATAGCCTCATTTAAGAATTTCTCCCCATTGTAAACGGGCATTAAAACTGTTACGAGTGGTAAATTCATTTCCGTAAAAAATACAAGAGGTCTTTATAATATGAGAAATTTAAAGGAGCTTTCTTTATGGCTTGTAATTGGTGTCTGATAGCTAAACGTTTGTGTCCTTCATAGAATCTTCGTTTTGCTACATAAAAGTAATAATAGGAAGGATCATCCAGAAAAGGTCTATTTAATTCATCTAGTTCTCTTTTCAATTGATTAATGTTTCCTCTTTCAAGATCATCTGTTCCAGTCTTTATGCGCTGCTCAATAAGTCGTGTTAATATCATAAATACATTTAATTTACTGGGATTATTGGAGATATTTCCCGTCACAGAAGTTTCATTGAAGCGGTATTTGTACAAGGCATCCTCAATATTTTTAAATCTAAATTTCTCCATAATTAAATACATCCAATAATGATCTTCTGCACCCATGCGGTTGAAAAAAGTATTATACCCCCCAATTGTATTGTATACGGATTTTCGAATCATTAGAGCGGAACCAATGAAATGAAATTTTTTAGGCATCGAATTGAAAACTTCTTCATGAGACATTGGGAAATGGGAAATTTCAACAACTTCATCTAGGACATTAATTCGTTGAAAATTCGAACCAACGACCGCTATTTCTGAATTATGACTTAGTTCATTTACAAGAAATTCAATCCGATTCAAGTCGCAAAGGTCATCGGAGTCCTGAAATGTAATAAATTCACCTAATGCTTCTTTCATTAATTTATTCCAAGTCTCCAAATACCCTAAGTTAATGGGATTGTGAAAACACTTTATCCTTGGATCAGAAAATTGATTAATTACTTCTTTCGTTCTATCGGTTGAAGCATCATCAGCTATCAATAATTCCAAATCGCCGTATGATTGATTTAGAATGCAGGAAATTGATTTGTCGATGTATTTTTCGGCATTATAGGCAGGCATTATGACAGAAACCAATTTCCTCAAAGCTCTTTTTGAAAATATAAATTTGTCCCCCTTGGTTTCTCTACATATACTTTTCCTAAAAGTTCTCTACCTTTTTTCCAAAATGGACCAATTAGTTGTTTAGGAATTTGAAAAGCCGTTTTGATATTATTCTTCAATGAAGGTAGGTCAACCACTTCATCAATCAAAGGATAAAAAGGAAGAAAATACCATTTTAATCCATTCATTTCGGCTAAATCTATTAAACTTTTTGTAGTGAAGCAATTGATATGCTCAAGTGGTGCAACAATATTTAAAGAATCTGGGTGATTTTTCGGAGCATCCCAATTCATTATCCTTAATTTCTCTTTAACCAGATTACCGTCGGGCACAGAAATTTTTAACAGTCCTCCCGGTTTTAGAGAACTTTCTAAAATTTGAAGCACTTCATTGGGATTAGGAATATGTTCAAAAACTTGATCCGTATTGATAAAATCAAAAGTATTTTTTCCCAGTGCATCTAAAGATAAATTCTGTATGCCATATTTTTTGGCGTGTTGAATTCTTTCATCTGATATTTCCACTCCAAACGTTTCAATACCAAAGGCTGAAGCCATTTTACACCAACGTCCCCAACCCATTCCAAAATCCAATACTCTGAGTTCAGAAGGTTTCTTATCAAGGGTTTTACAAATTTTGTGAATCTGTTTCGATAAAGAAAAATAAAATGATAAGGAATGATTTTTCTCTACTTCATTTTGTATTACTTCTGGGCTTATCCATTCATTGTATAGTTTCGTCATCAAAAAATTATTCGGAATGTACTTTTGATAAACCAAAGTACAATCATTACACTCCATCAATTCGTAGAAAGTTTCTTCAAGATATTCAAGTTCAATAAATCCTTGACTATTATAAAATTCTTCAAGATATTTTTTAATTGGATCTTCATTGAATTTCTTTCTATAAACGCTTTGACTATTATTTGAAAGACATGATGGACACTGATTTCGACTTACGAAATATTTCATTTCTAATGAATTAACCATGTAATGATTGTTTTTTTTGAGAACTGTTTCAGTCTAAAGCATTTAGAAAAAATATATTTAAATATGTATTTTTTTGGCATTCGCCTCGATTCAACAAAATTATTAAAAAATAATCCCCTTAAATAATGAATTAGGTCTTTCGAATTGATTCCCATATGAGAACTTCTATTGCATTCAATTAAATCAATGAGTTTATTTAATTTCCATATTGCATTTCCATTATATTGGAAAATTTCATTTAGTTTCTTATAATAGTCATTAGTCATTTCACTTAAATACCTATTATAAAAGTCAAAATCTTCATCCGTTATGTTGGGAATGAAAGTTTTAATGAGGTTACGTCTTACTACTTTAACTTGTTCGTACTGGAATTCTTCATTTTTTTGACATATGCTCTCTGAATGAACCCTATATTTTACAAGTTTATCATCCGATACACAAAATTTTCCTATGCCAATCAACCTCGTCCAAAATTCATAATCCTCAACGTGAAGATAGTGGTTCGAATAATAATAGCCATTTAACATAGATTTTCGCAACATAACCGATGTATGGTAAATGCAGTTATTAGAAAGTAATTTATACTTAATTTCATCTGATGATAAGCTTTGTGTTCCATAAATTTCTTCATCAGGAATGAATGAAACACAAGAAGCCACTAAAATATGATCAGTATTTCTTTCCATAAATTCAACTTGCTTTTCAAGTCGTTTAGGCATGCTAATATCATCCGCATCCATTCGTGCAATGTATTTTCCTTTGGCGAGATCCAATCCTTTATTTAAACTGGCAATCAATTTCAGGTTTTGTTCATTTTTAATATATCGAATGCGCTTGTCATTATAGGATAAAATAATCTCTTCTGTCTTATCAGAAGATCCATCATTAATGATCAAAAATTCAAAATTCGTATATGTTTGATCCAGAATGGACTCAATAGCCTCACGCAGGTATTTTTCTCCGTTGTAAACGGCCATAAGTACTGTGACCAAGGGAGAGTGAGTATTACTTCGCATATGCAAACCTTGATTTCAAGTTTAAAAAAGGTTTTTCAATTATATACCACGACAGAACTGAAAAAAAGAGTGTCAAAAACAAAAAATACACAAACCGTAAATAAATATTCGAAAACTCAGGAATTAATATTACATCAAAAAAAGGCCATTTGAGCTGATTACTTATACATAATTCATGGAGCCAATGATTGAAAGGATACATGAAATAATGAATGAGATAAACCCCATAACTAATTTTTCCTAGCCGGATTATTGGGGCATTACAAAAAATACGTTTAATAAGTAGATGTTGGAAATGAATTACTAAAAAGATCAACCCCACGGCTAAAACACCTATTAAAGACAGATAATCCAGATGATTGATTAAAAGCTTGACAGACAAGATTACCGCGAGCATGCTACCCATAAAGATCCAAACTTTTTTTATAGTATGTTGACTATGTGAACTGATGAAGGCTAAAAATGCTCCGTAACCAAAAAGATCTATGGATCCCATGAGGTGATAATTAATCGGGTTTACAGCGATGTTTAAAATGCCCATATGAGCACTCAATCTAAAAAAAATACCTGCGGTTATAGTTAACAAGATGAGCACAAAAATTCGATCTAATCGAATTAGAAGGATTAAAATGGGCCATATTAAATAGAACTGTTCCTCAATGGCCAGTGACCAGAAATGGATTAAATAACCAAAATTTTGATTAGATGAATAAAAAAGGATATTCTGTGTGTAACTGGCAAAATATAATAGTTGTTGTCGAATGTCTTGAAATCCGATAAGAACTAAAATAAGAAGGAGTAAATAATAAATGGGGAAAATCCTTAGCATTCGTCGTGCCCAAAAGTTTTTCAATTGGGTTTTTACATCAAGAGAAGCGCCTTTATTTTTAAGTAAAATACCTGTAATAAGAAATCCACTTAGCACGTAGAACAGGCTGACACCGATCAATCCGTTATTGAAGAAATTCAAAAAATGATCGTTCCCCAACCAGTGCTGTAAAAGTACAAGTAATACGGCGTAGCCTCTAAGCCCATCAAGTGCAGGTATATACTTCATTTCAGAAATGACTTAGCCAACTTTCAAGTAGAGTTAATTCTTTCTTTTCAACAATCGCATGTTTTTCAAGTTCGGCGTATACACTATGTAGATTTTCAGCAATTGAATTTTGTGATGAAGCTATTTTTGCGCTCAACTCAAATGATAACTCACCTTTAAGATACATGGGGACCTCAGATTCAAAGTCGCGTAGATAATTGTGGGGATTACGTTCCTGAAAAACAGTTGCCTCTGTGAATCCTAAGCGATAACCGTGCTTCCACATAATGGGTTGAGCGACTATTCCACGTAAAATATCCGTAAATCGAAATGTGACATAGGCAGGCAGATACAAAAGAGGAAAGAGTTCTTTTCGAAAAGCTGTGTTTTGAGAGTTAAACGGACAAATGGTTCCTTCATCAAGCACAACAGGTTGGCGTTTGATAAATGTACACGAAATATCACTTACCAAACGATAAATCGCATCGACATCCGGATCGCCGTCTGCCAATCCTTGCCATACGCCTATTTTTGATTCTTGGGATGAGCGCTTGAATGTATGTGTTGAATTAATCAATTGCAATGGTAATCCTCTGGGCCAAATTTTTTGTGAGGTAAAATCCGAATAGATGTTGTAAAAACCCTGTTTTTTATCAATGGTGTCGAACGAACCTTCAAAATCTGGGAAATTCCAATTTTCGTAGGGAATGTTATCGTCATCGGTATCAATGATGATATCCGCTCCTTGTTGAATGGCATACAAGTAGCCCATCATCTTTCTACCGTAATGATTGTAGGGAAGTAATTCCGCAAATTCGCTATTAAGTTCTTTTTGCTCATTATCACCTAAATAGGTGACATTGGGACAGTTCCAATTTTTTGGTGTTTTTAGATCGCCAACCACGATAAGCTGGTAATCTGCTAACCCCGCAAATTTTTCTACGGCAATCGTTGGTTCAAAAATCGATGTTATAACAATGAATTTTTTTAATTTATTTTCCACTTTGATAATTTAACTGGGTGAATATATAATTCGTTTGGTTTATAAGATTTCATTAGTTCTTCAAAATTGAAATCAACTTGCTTGTAGCGTTCGTTCATTTCTTCAATGTTTTCGTTCTCCCAATAGGTAGTTCCATTCCAATTTGTATCCTTTTCAAAAACTAGATTGTCGACTGATAAAACGAGTGCAGTCGGAATAGCTACCTCAACCCAAAGGCGCATTTGACGAAACAATTCGCAATATGCTGAAAATTTCTCCAATTTATTTTTAGGTAAAATAAACATGTCGGAATAGCCAGTTAATAAAGGATAGGCAGGAGTTCTTCTTCTTTTAAGCAGTAATTTCAGATATTCCTTCAGTGTTAGTTTGAACCTTGGGTAGTTGTAAGACTTATTTTCGCCTTTTAATAATTTATAATTGAGTTTCCCGGAGGTAAATCCTAACTTCTTTAATTTTTGAATGGCAATATCCCTTTCTGGTAAAATTCTTTTCCAATCAGGCGCGTGATGCAATAAATAATCCTCCAAATAAAAGGAATTTATTGAGGGGAAGGTGTTGGCCCATTCCATTGACATTTTTGTAATCATTCCCCAGCTCCAAGGCAGAAATGCACCATCTTCAGATACCTTTAGCTCACTCAATAAATTATTTTCATTTATATCGGGATGTAAAATCAAATCGTCACCAACAAACAAAAAATGACTTGCATTTATTTTATTTAAAATGCGCTTTGATTGTCGGATATAACCCTGAAAATAAAAGGAATTTTCAAACACAGGTATAACATTCTGCAAATCACCATCGTAGAAAGGCACTAAATGATATATGGTTGAAAATCGATTCTCATATATCTTCTCCAATTTTGGAATATTAGCATCAAAACGGTGGTTGTAGATAATGATTAATGCAGGAATATTTTTAATCATCTTGTTCGTATAATACTTTTCACTTTATCAATTAATCCTGTTGTGAAAGACTTATGCAATAAGTTCAAATTCACTTTTTCTCTTAACATATCTTTTCTCAGGGATTTATAATTTGAAAACAATTTGAAATATTTCGCACTGTTAATTTTATAATTATACTCAGATAGGACTAGATTACGCGCTCGGTGCTTTATTTCATTGAGTAAACTTCTATCGTTATTAAGGTTTACTATTGTCTCAACTAATTCATCGAAATTATTTGTTTCGATCACAAAACCTGAATCGCCAATAATATCCTTTATTCCCTCATTAAAATCGAAAACAATTGGAACAACTCCAGCACTCATAGATTCCAACATCGCAATTGGGAGGCCGTCTTTGTATGATGGTAAAATAAATAGGTCACACTTTTCTAATTGATAATAAATTTCTTTTGCGTTTTTTGGTTTGTAATACTCAAAATTTGGTTGATCTTTTATTATATCTAGCAATTTATCTCTTAATGGTCCATCTCCCATCAAAATCCAATCGACAGTTACCCCATTTTCTTTTAAAAGCTTATCAATTAAGGGGATATTCTGTATTCCTTTAGTTTCATCAAATCTTGAGAAATAAACTAATTTCAAAGTAGTGTTTGTAGTTATATTCAATCTTTTGGAAGGAATTATTCCATAAGGAATGTAATAAATATCATCTACTCTTATTGGAATTCGCTTCCTCAATAAATTGAAATAAGTAGGATTATGACATATAAAAACATCTATCCTATCTTGAAACATTTCCGCAATTGGAATATAATCATCATCATGTGAAATATGAAAAATTGTATTACTATCAAAAATTTCTTTCGTGATTGATTTTAATTCTAATGAAAAGTTTGTAATTATTACGCCATTGAAAGCAATCATTTTTTTTGCTAATCTATTTCGAATAACAAATTCTTCCTCTTTTTCAGGATTATATTTAAAAACTTGAAATACAGATTCAGTCCAAGGCTCTGTAAGAGTAGGAGTCAATTCATTTCTTTTATCGTAAAAAATAATTTCACAATTAAAGTTTTTGTTTTCACTACCCGCAAAAAGTAACTTGTAAAAAGTTTGAACGCCACCAATTCGGTATTGACCAAAAGTTAAAAGTGAAGTTTTATTTATAGTTGGTTCATCCATTTAACTGTTTCTTCAATTCCATTTATAAGATTAACTTTTGGTACAAAACCTATTTTTTTTATTTTCGAAATTTCTGATTTCCAGTATTTAGGATAGCCTTCTAACTCTTTGTTATTGAAAAAAACTTCTCCCTTCCAATTCAACTTTTCTAATAGTAATTTTGAAACTTCATTTATTTTTATTTCGACTCCTGAAGCCAGATTGTAGGCCTCTCCTTTGAATTCTGCATTTCCAATTAATAACTCAACAGCTTCTACTATATCTTCAATAAATATGAAATCTCTTGTTTCCATTCCCGTTCCAAATAGCTCAATTTGATCTTGGTTGTTTTTTGCTTTTTGGTAAATATCCCATAATAGTTGTTTTTTCAAACCAGGACCATAGGCCGAGAAAATTCGGATTGAAATTGTTTTTACATTATAAACTTGACTGTATTGGTTACAAATCTGCTCAGCATAAACTTTGTGGAATCCATAATTTGAAATCGGAGCAATTTGGGTTTTCTCAGATACTGGTAATTCAGTTGGATTACCGTAAACTGCTGCGCTAGACAAATTGATAAATTTACATTCAGGTTGTGATAGCCTTATAGCATCTAGAAAAACACCAACATTTTTGGTGTTTAATTGAAAATCATTTTGTGGATTATGATAGGATTCTGCTACGTTGGAAGAGCCAGAACAATTTATACAAACATGGATATTATGATTTCCTATTATGGATTGAAAACTCTTATGCTCAAGGTTGAAATAATTTTTTTTCTCTAATTCAATGACATCACAAGATAAAACTGAATGATTTTTTGAAAAATACCTTTCACAATTTGAACCAATAAATCCCTCTGAGCCAATGATTAAAATGTTCATTTTATGGTTTAAATATTAATGCCTGTCCTGTTGGCAATGAAATTATACTTACCCCTTTTTCAGTTGCAAATTGATCAAATGCAGCTCTCTGTTCTTTATGGGCGAAAAAACCATAATCATCAAGAACTATTATTCCTCCGCTGACTAATTTATCCCAAAAGAATTGAGCAGCCTCGATCTCAGGCATTACCATATTCATATCAATGGAAAGAAAACAAATTTTATTTGTATTACATAAAACAAGTGTATCAGGTACTCTACCTTTAACAATTTGTACATTATCATTTTTAAATAAATCAAGCACCTCTTGGTAAGTGTTTTTATAATTTGAATAAGTTTGAACTAAACCAGAATTTATCTCATTTTCATTTGCAAACTCCTCCACTAATCCTTCATAAGTATCTAAAAGATAAAAGGTTTTACCTAATTCATTAAAACTAATATAGTCAATAATAGCCTTACTATATCCACCTTTGTATACTCCACACTCTACAAAATCTCCTTCTAATGTTGATACCTTTTCGGCAAATAAACATATCATGTAATAACGCCATCGCATATCCATATTCTTACCATCTATTCCACGCCAATCATTTACAATCAAGGAACTGAGATAAGCTTTTTTAAACTTAGCAGACTCTAAACAATCGGAATTGTTCCATAAAAGCATTCCATCAGAATGATAACTTATGGTATTTCCGTGAGAAGGAGTAAAATGAATATGAACTACTTTTGATGATTCAGGCACATTTGAAATTCTTGAATAAGGATTTAAATACTTAAAATTTCTTCTAACCCAGTTTATTTTTCTTAAAAAGTTAATCATTCTGTTTTTTTGATAAATTCAGCAGGATTGCCACCGATAATTGAATATTCATTAAATCCTTTCGTGACTACGGAGCCACATCCCACTACAACACCTTCGCCCAATTCTACCCCTTTTGTAATAATAGAATTAAATCCAATCCAACAATTATTGTTTATTTTTATCTCTTTAGTAATAACATTTTGCCAGTTTTTATTTCTTGGACCTCTAGCCCAGTCCTCCACATCTTTCTTTCTTTCTTTTGATTTTAATGAATGTGCATTTGTATCAATGATTGTACATCCCCATGATATCATAACGTTTGAGCCAATGGTAATTTTATCTCTACAAAAAATAGCAGAACCTGGACCTAAAAAAACATTGTTTCCAATCTCTATTTTTGAACCTCTAGAGTGCAAGGCAATAATTCCCATAATTGTGCAGTTATCGCCGATAACTATCGGATGTATAATGTCTTCAAAACCACTTTCATTTTCAAGTGTCAATTTCGAAATATTTGAATTTTTCCCAACCTTAATTAAACCTTTCTTTAAAAAACGATCCTTAACAGATTGTTCAACCTGAATTTTATTATGCTCTCCTGTTTGAAAAATCTTTTTAAGAAACCTCTTCATCCTCAACTAGCTCTATATTTGTTTCAAAATTCATGATTATACTACCATAATCATTACCCTCGTATATTATAAACTCTGTTCCATTGTCGAAAACTTTAATTGGACATTCAAAATCATGAATATCATATATTTCTCCTTTTGGGTAATAAAGAGCGAAATGAAACGAATAAAGATTTGGAGCAATAAAATTCTTTGGTATCTTAAAATTGATCAAATAACGATTCTTTAGTTGTATAAAGTCGTCAATCATTTTTAATTGTGTGAACACTCTATTACCGAATTTATCAATCAAGGCAATACTTACGGTTAAATCTTTATATACCTCATTTTGTTTGATTAAAAGTCTTAAATTAATGTCCTCATCGCTAGAGAACTCATTTTTTAATGTATTATCATTGTCAAATGTAAAGGCTTCTTTAAAAAAACAAGATTTGTTCTTATTTTGGTTTAAAAAATGATTTGATTTTTCTTGTTGTCTTAATAGATAACTATTAACTATGTTCGAAGTTTTTCCTACTGATTTTATAAGTCCCCGTTCGAGTAATACTGAATTTTCGCAAAGTTGGTTAATTGCCGCCATATTATGACTCACAAACAGAACCGTTCTACCTTCGACTGAAACGTCTTTCATTTTGCCCAAACATTTTTTTTGAAATTCAGCATCGCCAACTGCGAGAACTTCATCCACAATAAGAATTTCGGGCTCTAGGTGAGCAGCAACTGCAAAAGCCAAACGCACATACATACCAGAGGAGTACCTTTTTACAGGTGTATCGATGTATTTTTCAACTCCCGAGAAAGCTACAATTTCATCAAACTTGGAGCGTATTTCGCTTTTGGTCATACCGAGAATGGCACCATTTAAAAAAATGTTTTCTCTACCTGTCAATTCAGGGTGAAATCCTGTGCCTACTTCTAGTAAAGATGCAATTCTACCTTTTACCTTGATGTTTCCTTTGGTGGGAGAAGTTACTTTAGAAAGGATTTTTAATAAGGTACTTTTTCCTGCGCCATTTCTGCCAATTATACCCAACACTTCACCTTGTTTTACCGAGTAACTTGTCCGAGTCGGTATTGTTTATAGAGATTTTCGACTTTGATTACTTCCATTACGCTTTTTACATTCTAGAATTAAAGGGCGATTCTATACCGTATCCATGAAACTTTTCTCGACTTGGTTAAAGATAATTATTCCCAAAAACAATGCACCAAAACTGAATAGGCTCGTATAAACCAAACCGCTCCAATCAAATGTGCCAATACTGAAAAAGGCATACCGGAAACTTTCCAAAATTGGGGTTAATGGATTCATGCTTATAACGTCGTGTAATTTTCCATTGGTGTAACTCAACGGGTAGATAATGGGCGTTGCGTACATCAAGAGTTGAATACCAAACGTCAACAAGAAACTTAAATCGCGGTATTTTGTGGTGAGTGCGGAGAAGATAATTCCCAAACCTAGGCCCATTACGGCCATTAACAAAATCAAATACGGTAGGATCAAAATATGTAAGTTCACATTTACTTCGATATCCTTGGTAATAAGTTGATAAATCAGAACCACCCCAAACAACATTACTTGTATTCCTAGCTTAATAAGGTTTGAAATGACGATAGAAATGGGTGTCGCCAAACGTGGAAAATAGACTTTCCCGAATATCCCGGCATTAGCAACAAACGTGTTTGATGTTTTACTGAAACAATCGGAAAAGTAGTTCCAAAGTGTTATGCCAGACAAATAAAACAAGATTGGATCCACACCTTCAGTAGGGATCTTTGCAATCTGGTTGAAGACAACGAAAAAGATGAGTGTAGTGAATAAAGGTTGAATGAACAGCCATAGAGGTCCAAGAATAGTTTGCTTGTAAACGGATACGAAATCTCTTCTAACGAAAAGCATAATCAAATCCCGGTATCGCCACAATTCTTTTAAGTTAATGTCCAACAAGGACCGTTTTGGTGAAATCACCTCTGACCATTCCTGATCTCCCATTTATCATTGAATTCAGTACACAAATCTACAAAAAATGGAGGAATTTGAAAACTTCATGTTTTATGAAACGGGGGCTAAACTATAGAAAATATAATTTGTATCTTTGGTCGAGTATGCTCAAAATAATTAAATTCTTGTTTCAGCAACTACTTATGTTTGCATGGCTATGTACCCTTCAGAAGGTAAATGCCCAGCTAAGCATTGGCAGTAGTCCTAAAAACGGGGCTTACTTATCGGATCAAATAGTAAACTTGGAGTGTAAAACAGTTATATCTGGATTTTCTTATCATTTTCAAGTTTCCACTGACACGCTGATTACTCAGCTCGTATTGGATACAATTGTTTCAGACAATGGTTTTTCTCCGGATAGGGTAGACAATCTGGTGTTGTGGTTGTCATCGGAGTCACTATCTCTATCAGATAATTCACCTGTAGAAGTATGGACGGATCTTTCAGGAAATGGTTTTGATGCCTCTCAAACGAACGCGCTGTTACGTCCGATATACCGCGGTTTCGGAGGAGTATCCAATCGTCCGTATGTTGATTTTGATGGAACCGATGGTATGGTAACTGCTGTAAATCGGTCCAATATTCCGAATGACAGTACACTAACTTTTGTGTCCTTGCAACGCAATCGAAATCAGGGTTATGGAGCACTCTTTTATCTTGGGAACAGCGGCTCTTTTTCTCCACAGTATGCGGCTAGAACTGCAGGCAGTAGTTACAACAATGGTTCGCTGAGATTTTTGGGTTATAACGGAGGTGCTTTTGCATTTGACTTGCAATCTACCAATGGTCAGTTTCGAATCATTTCTGGATTTAATAACTTACTTCAGGCTAAATTATTCTCCAACGGTTCACTTGCAGCCAATTCGGGTTCAGGTTTAGTGTCAGTTGCTGCAGGTGCAACTTTAAAAATAGGATGTAATCAAGACTTCACAGAAAATTACAGTGGGCTTCTTCACGAATTGTTAGTTTTTAGAAATCTCGAAAGCGACTCACTACTTCGGGATCTAGAACGATTCATAAACTGGAAATACGTTCCTGCTCCGGAGTTGGGAGATAACATTATACAATACCAGGGATTCTGTGACTCAATGGTAACTTTGTCTCCAGGTATAGGTTACACGCAATATCTTTGGTCTACAGGTGCAACAAGCCCGAGCATTGCTGTTTCCGACTTTGGTGTTTATTCAGTTATAGTGACCGATGAATTCGGAATGCAAAAAACAGATAAAATTGAAGTGCGTCCAAATGAAGTTTTGGGATATCCCTCCGTTCCTGTTATTTGCCAGGGAAGTTCTCTGCTCTGGGATACGGGTATATCTGGTCATTCTGTTCAGTGGTCAGATGGTTTTAATGGGGTGTCACGAACTATAACTTCACCAGGTTCATATTATTACGATGTGGTTGATGGCAACGGATGTACCTATCGCAGTGATACGATTAACATACAATTGGATTCATACCCCTTGATTCCCTATCTGGGTGCCGACACTAGCTTGTGTACAGGCAATTTTCTGGCCTTACAGGTGGGAGCATTCCAGACGGTTAGTTATTCCTGGCAGGATGGCTCCACAGCAGCCCAGTTTGCGGTGAATGCTCCGGGAACATACTGGGTGCAAACGAGCAATGCCAATGGATGTATTGCACGAGACACCATACTCATATCTATAGCCGGTACCGCTCCGAACGCAGAATTTTCAGTTACGGATCATTGTTTCAACAAACTCGTCCCTTTGCTTGATCAGAGCAGTGGAGTAGGGGCTGATTTCGTGGCTCAGTGGCAATGGAACATGGGAAATGGCACCGTGTTGAACCAACAGGCTCCCAACTATACGTATCCGGCTCCTGTAACGTATTCCGTACAGCTGTATGTCCAGTCCATTGGGGGGTGTGGCGCGTATCATTACGATACGGTGATCGTATTTGCCAACCCGGAAGTGTCGTATGATGTTGTTGGACATTGTGAAGATCAGGAGGTTATTTTTACGAATACGACAAGTGCGGGCAGTGCGGCAATCTCTTCGTACACGTGGGATTTCGATATGCCATGGACCGGGGCCTACAACACCTCCAATATCCCAATCCCAAATCGTGTCTTTGAACAAGTGGGGAACTATGACGTCAAATTGGTCGTGACCGATGCCAACGGATGTAAGGACAGCCTGATACAGACGGTGGTGATCGATCCTTCTCCTGTGCCTAATTTTATTTTTGAAAGTACCTGTCAGGGAACTCCGATCCAGTTCATCAATACTTCAACAACCCAACCATCCTCGACCTATCTGTGGGAATTCGGAGACAATACCTCTTCCATTTTGGTCAATCCTCAACACTCCTATCCGGACTATGGGCTGCAACAGGTCGTCCTGAGTGTTACCAATTTATATGGGTGCACGGCTTCAAACCTGCAGGAGGTAGAAGTGTACGCATTTCCTGAAGTTTCCATGCAAATTGGCTCTGCCTGTGTCGATTCTTATGTGACGCTGGAGAATACCTCACTTGTTCCTCTCGGAGCGATCGATTCTACCTTGTGGGTGATCAACCAAACAGATACCCTTTACGGACTCAATTCGGCATGGATGGTCGATGTGTTTGGCCAGCAACAGGTCGAACTATTTACCTGGTCTGCGCAAGGATGTGCCTCTCAGTCCAGTCAGTTCTTTGACGTCACAACTCAGTTCAATGCTGATTTCACCACCGGAACCGGCATCATCGCCGTTGGTCAACCCTTTACCTTTGAAAATACCTCTACGCCGGGTTCGATCGCCCTATGGACCTTCGGAGATGGGGGCTTTTCGACGGAATATTCGCCGGAACATACCTTTAGTTCTGCTTATGCCGATTCCTCGCTTGAAGTGATGTTGATCGCTTTGGATCCATCCGGCTGTATTGATACCAGCATGCAAACGGTACTCATCCGTCGAGCACGCATCGACCTGGAGATCGCCAACCTCTTTTTGCAGAAAGACGGCAACTGGTATACGATGGGCGTAAGCCTGACCAACAAAGGTACTGTGAACATTGAATCCGCAGATTTAGTTGTGGAAACTCAAAAAGGCCTTTTGTTCAATGAAACCTGGCATGGATCACTCGAGCCTACCGAAGATTCCGTCTATGTCTTTAGTGCCATGCCTACCTCCATTTTCAATGACCAGGACAACATCGAAGCCTACATTTGTGTCAGCGGAGTCGGTTTCGATCTGTACAACACTGCCGAAACCTATCTGGAGAATAACCGGGTGTGTCGCAATGTAGAAGGGGAGGACATCGTACTGCTCCCGGTATTTCCAAATCCCGCCACCGGAGATTTCAACGTACGCATCTTCCTAACCAACCCTGCCGAAGTATACCTTTCTCTTGATGACAGCCGCGGACGCTCAGTAGTTCTAATGGAAAACAACACCTCCTTGCAAGACGGGTATTATCAATACAACGTAGATGCTGACCGACTTGCCGAAGGCATCTATTACATTCACCTCCGCTCCGGCGAAGAAACTAAGACTTTTAGATTGTCTGTGATTAAGTAGTTTCACTACCAATTGACAATGTTACAATTTTCCAATTGACAATGCCCCCCTAATCCAATTGAATAATTGTCCATTTTAACATTGAATAAACACGCTGTTAAATTCATTATCTTTGAGAAAGAGAGAAACGTTCGATTTCGAAAAATGCCATCTAAAAAGCAATACATAGCACAAGTGCTCTGGGACACTAACCTTACCACGGAACAGGTGATGCCACTTTTGGAAAATAAGGTGGAAAAGGTACTTCATTTAGACAAATCTACCTTATTCAAACGTTGCCTGGAATCCTATTCCTGGTTCACTTTGTTAGAGATTTTTCAAAAAGAAGAAATCATCAGATTGCTCACGCCAGAAGTGATAGCATCGATTCGCTCCAAATCATTGCGTCAAAAATATCTTTTCCTGCATGAATACTTACAGAGAGTTATATAAATTTCAAGTCTTGAATTGAGTAAGCTGAATCTATCCTTTTATTTGACTGGGGGGACGGCATTGGGCCGATTTTATTTGCATCATCGTTGGAGCGATGACCTTGATTTTTTTACGAATAGCAGTCCCGAATTTTCATTGGAGATTAAAGAGGTGAATCAAAAAATATTATCCAGATTTGATCGTGATTCAAACAGTGAAATCGTTTCAGAAGACTTTTATCGAACATTTTTACACCATGGCTCACTCACCTTAAAACTTGAATTTGTGAATGATGTAGCACATTATACGGGTGATGTGCATTCCATTCGAGGCATCCGAGTAGATAACCTTAAAAATATTCTTTGCAACAAATTAACCGCATTGCTAGGAAGAGACGAGCCTAAAGATGTCTTTGATATTCTTTTTATTTCATTGAATTATTCGTTCAATTGGAAGGAGATTTTTGCTGAATCGAAAGAAAAGTCACTGATGAACGAGATCGATATCATTCAACGACTTGAGTTCTTTTCCGATAGAGTTTTTTGATCAGGTAAAATGGAGGCACGATCAAATTACCATGACAGATTTTAGACATTGGATAGAGGTGATCACAAATGATTTCACCTTTGCCGCAAATAACTCATTGGGAATGAACAAGCCGCACATTGACCAAGCTGTTCCAATGCTTGAATAAGCTAGACTAAGTGTCCTCTGAGCTTTTTGTATTGGGCTCACCACTCACCACTCACTTCTAACTATGCACTACGCAGACCGAGTGTTCCGACGTAGTCGGAATGTATCGCATCGCCATCGGTCATTTAAGCCTATTGGCGGAAATGATAAGCCTTCTCTGGCGGCCTATGGAGGGCTGACATCTCACCCTCAGGCCAAGGTTCCTGAGTTCATCGAAGGACCGCTCTCAAGCCATTATTCATTTTGTTTGATAAATTCTTCGGCAGTTAACACTGGAATTTTTGCTTGTTTAAAATCCTTCAAATTTCGGGTCACAAGAATATGAATGCCATTCTCGATTGCGCAATAGTATTGAATTGCATCCTCAAAATCTCTGAAATCTGAATTTAAAGCCAATTCAATTACCTTGTCATCAACAGGTAGAACGTTTACTAAAACTTTGAACCGCGATAAAATTTTTCTTGCTTCAGATGTATTTTTTTGCTTCGAGAGTATGTAATTCAAGTTGCTAAAGCAGAGAGAAGAAACACTTTCTTTTGCATAATGGGGAAAAATTTCAAAATGTTGGTTTTTCACGTGTAGTCTTCTTTGTCATCATAATTTTCAGGCAAATCGATGACCCCGGATAAACTATCCACCAATGGCGAGATCCTTTGTTTAGTTGAATTTTCCTTCGTAAGTAACTGCAAATAACTTTCTATTAGTTTTGAAAGACTAATCTTCCTTGATTCGGCATAAAGTTTTGCTTGATTGATAATTTCCTTATCTAGTTTTAACGTCAATTTTGTGTCCATAGCAATATCAATACGTACAAATATATTAAATATATACGTGCTTTTTTAGATTTTTGATTTTTTCCTCACTCCTCACGTCATCCCTCCCTCGGCCGCCGTCGGTCATTGTAGCCCATTGGCGGAAATGATAAGCCTTCTCCGACGTCCTAAGATGTAGAGTAAGTCCTCTGGCAGCCGATGGAGGGCTGACACCTCCCCAGTCAGATCGAGTGTTCCGACAAAGTCGGAATGTATCGAGATCTGACACACTAATCTCTGATTTCCACCATAGGATTCTCCTCCAAGAGTCTCAGCACCTCATGCAGGTTGTTAAGCAGAATTCTTTTTAAATGGTCATTAGTGGAATTTCCGCAATTGATCCATATTATTTTGGGTGGAGGGCCAAATTGATGTAGCAATTTCATGAAATCATCGTCTTTTGTCATAACGACTGCGTTCCGTTCTTTAGCAAATTCAAAAATAGTTCGATCACTTTCTTTTGACAAACCGAGGAAATAAACAGAATAAACATCCAAACTTAACTCTTCACTCAGCCATTTTGCCAAATGTTGAGAAAGTTGGGCATCCAAAATAATCATGCCGCCTTGATTACTGGATGATCAATTTTGGAAGCAGCATACATTAAACACGCTTGAATATCCTCTTTCGTGATCTCAGGAAAATCTAAAAGTATCGCCTCAATGGTCATTTCATTGGCCAACAAACTTAAGATATCAGAAACGCGTATGCGCATTCCTCGAATACAAGGTTTGCCACCACATTTATCTGGTTCAAAGGTAATCCGAGCAAGAAGTTTTTCATCCATATGTGAAATATTCCTTATAAAGTTAAATAAAAAACAAATGAATCATTGAATAGCACAACTACAAAAATACTTCTATGAAACTACTATGCCCATAAACCGATTGCTAGTTACATACTCCTCACTTCTCATTTCTAACTCTTACTATCCACCACGCAGACCGAGTGTTTCGACGTCATCTCTCCCTCAAGTCAAGGTTCCTGAGTTCATCGAAGGACCGCTCTCCGCACTCCGCTCTCCGCTCTCATTCTCCGCTCTCTGCTCTCCACTCTCACTCTGAGCCGCCGCTTCCCATTGCACGTGCCCCGTCAATACCAGCACCAAAAACGGCAGCACAGGCGCTTTGAAGCGCACCAAGACCCCGAACAAGATAGAGGTAAATCCGGCAAAATAAGCCAGGATGAGGGCAAAGAAGAACCCATAGATGAGGATCTCATTGTTTCTGATAAATTCGATCCGTTTTCGGAAGCGGTGGTGCAGGAGAAAGCGCACCATGAAATAGATTAGGACCGTACTTTGAATTCCATCAAAAATAAACGAAAAGGTCAGGGCCTCCCAGATAAACGGCCGGAAGAAACCAGCAACTACCGATGCTGGGAAGGCTTTCACCATCCCGGCAGGGGAGTAGTCCGTCACTTCCAGGTTGTATTTGGCACCGGTGTAACTTTTATTCGTGGTCATATCCTGATGGATAATGGCTGCCTCCTCAATAAATCCTTTGGCAATGGGCGTCTGAAAGAAGATTAGGATTCCGGTAATACCCAAAATAGCTACCAACAAACGTATTCCCGTGCGTTCTAAACTTTTAGCTCCGAATTTTTTTCCAATCCGTGCACTGTAGGCGTAAAGTAAGGGTACCATTACGGTCACCACCATGAAGGAACGAACTTTTAACATCACATAAACGGAAATGAGTACCATGGCCCAGTTGCGCCAGGAATGTTGCTGTTCAGGTGTAATGATGCGGAAAATGTTCACGATGAAGTAACACACGGCCCACCACATGAGGGTGTCCTTAGAGATACCCGCACACCAGAAACTAAGTGAGGGGATAAAGAAAATCGCTAAGGCCAGGTGTTGATCGGTATGGAGTTTGTATTGACGGATGAATTCGAACAATCGCATGGAGATGTTGGTGGTGATGTAGGCGAAAATGATCGACATCAGGATGTAGCCTTTGAAGGTAAAGAACCCGAAAAAGGAGGCTACCTTACTTATAAAGAAGGAGGATTCCTCTTCATAGATGTGCCCGTCTGGGTAACCGGTAATTTGATTAAAGTGCACATAAGGATTGCGTACGCCTTCAAATCCCACTTGAAAGATTTCTTTAAAATAATAGATGGGGTCATAGAAGAAGAGGTTATTCAATTTTACCGCACCATCCCAAAAACCGATTGAATCCCCTCCCGCACCATATTTTACAATGTAAAAGGTGATATTGGCAACAACCAAAAACATTTTGAAGTAAAAGGCACGACCGTAATACTTATAATAAGGTTTATCTGAGTTTGCTCGAATCCTAAGATACACCAAAATTGATATCACTACCAATCCGGCAAAGGTGGCCATGATATCGATAGGGGTAAAAAACTCGTATTGACGGTCAATGAGAAACTCTGCCGGTTTACTATCCTGCATGTATTGCTTTTTTCAAAGATAGCAAGAACAATCCTTTCAAATGGATGACCTGATGGAATGTTTCACACATGCGTCTTCTGATTCCTATCAAAACCTTAAATTCGCAATGCACCGTCTTGACATGTTCAAAGGGTATAAAATGTTCAAATCGTTAAATGTTCAAATGTTCAAATCGTTGAATGTTCAAATTGTCAAATCGTTGAATTGTCAAATCCCTAAAAAGTGAAAATCAAACTCCTCACCATTGGAAAAACCTCCAAAGCCTTTTTAATTCAGGGAGAAGAAGAATATGCGGGACGCTTAAAGCATTATTGCACCTTTGAAAGAATCGAACTGCCCGATCTAAAGAATGCAGCAGGTCTGTCCAAAGCCCAACTCAAACAAGCCGAAGGCAAAGAACTGTTGAGTCGCATTTCACCGGGAGACACCTTGGTTTTGCTGGATGAGCGCGGAAAGGAATACAGTTCAATCGAGTTCTCAACGATGCTACAGGAACACATGAACCGTTCAGTGCGCACACTGGTATTCGTGATCGGAGGCGCGTATGGGTTTTCCGACGAGGTCTATGCACGTGCAAACGGAAAATTGAGCCTTTCCCGCATGACCTTTTCCCATCAGATGGTTCGTATGATCTTCCTTGAACAGCTCTACCGCGCTTTCACAATCCTCCGAGGCGAAGCGTATCACCATCAATGAATTGAGATTGAAACAATTGACAATGGTCCAATGTTACAATTGACAATGCCCCCCCCCCAAGTCCCCATTGAGCAATTGCCTAATTGTCCATCCTTTTTTCGAATTGACAATGGTCCAATGCTACAATTGACAATGCCCCCCAAGTCCCCCATTGAGTAATTGCCTAATTTTCCATCCTTTTCGAATTGACAATGGTCCAATGTTACAATTGACAATGCCCCCCAGGTCCCCATTGAGTAATTGCCTAATTGTCCATCCTTTTTTCGAATTGACAATGGTCCAATGCTACAATTGACAATGCCCCCCAAGTCCCCATTGAGTAATTGCCTGATTGTCCATTCTTTCTGAATTAACAATGAATCAATTTTACAATTGACAATGCCCCCCGGCATCCAATTGAATAATTATCCATTGCCTAATTGTCCATTTTAACATTGTCCATTGAGTAATTGTCCATTGATTCATTGTCCATTGAGTAATTGTCCATTGATTCATTGTCCATTGAGCAATTGATTCATTGTCCATTGCCTAATTGTCTTTCCCTTTTTCTACATCGCCTTTACGACCCTTATGTTATTCTTCACTGGATCGGAAGTTCCATTTTCCGCAGTTGAAAAAGCGTTTAACAGTGCGAATGCCTCAGAGATCACTTCACTTGGCAAGGAAAAGTTTTTGGTCAATATCTTAGGTAAAGAGGCAGTATACAGTCAAAGTCAGGCCACAATGGTGCTCAAAGATTTCTTTCAAAAAAAACCGGTTACTTCTTTCAAATTCACATATAAAGGAAAAGAGAACGGCGATCAGGTCATGGCTGTAGGTAGTTATGATTCTAAAGGCGAACTTTTTCGTGTCACCCTCCAGTTCAAAAAAACAGGATCCGAACACAAAATTGAACGCCTCGCCATCGAAAAGTAAATGAAATTTACGAGGCCAATCTTCAAATTTTCAAATCCTTTTTAAATGTCCACCTTTTCAGAAATCATCAAATCTCCCACTCCAACACTAGTGGACTTCTATGCCACCTGGTGTGGACCGTGTAAAACAATGGCTCCCATTTTGGAACAACTCAAAGACCAGATGGGCGGAAAGGTGAGGATCTTGAAAATCGATGTTGACAAGAACCAAGAGGCAGCGGCTAAGTTTAAGATCCGTGGTGTCCCAACATTCATCCTATTTAAGTCAGGCGAAATCCTGTGGCGCGAAAGCGGTGTGATTGAACTCCATGCATTGAAAGCCAGAATTAATCCACATCTCAGCAATTGATATTGTCCATCCTTTTTGAATTGACAATGGTCCAATGTAACAATTGACAATTCCCCCCAAGTCCCCATTGAGCAATTGCCTAATTGT
>JAJTDX010000020.1 GCA_021298235.1 Cryomorphaceae bacterium
CCGACAACATGCCCGTTTTAGGAAATGAATTGGAGATCGAAACAGAAAAACTGATTGTAAAATCGACTGTTCAGTCGGTAAATTTGAAGAATAAAGAGGATTGAATTATTAAAAAACAAAACATTTGAACATTTGAACATTTGAACATTTGAACATTTGAACATTTGAACAATTGAACATTTGAACATTTTTACATTTTTACATTTTTACACCTATGGAAAACCAAACATACACCGCCGCTTTCGAGGAATTGCAACAGATCGTTCGCGACATGGAGGACGGAGAAATTACAGTAGATGAGCTTGCCGTTAAAGTTAAGCTCGCAGCCGAGCTTATTAAGCTTTGTAAGCAAAAGCTGGTAAGTACTGAAGAAGATGTCAATCAGATCCTGAAAGAATTGGAAGGATAAATCCCGAGGTAATAACATCGACGGGTTGAAAAGTTAACTAGCATTCTGTTACAAATGACCCTAAACTGCAGTACTTTTAAAGTATTGTGATGAAGAAGAGGATTGTCCGCATTGGTTTGTGGGTCTGTGGTGTTTTTGCAGGACTGATGTTGCTGCTTACACTCCTCATTTACGTGTTCAAAGATGAGATTTGCCGTTATGCCATCGATGAAGCAAATGCGTACTTAAAAGCAAAAGTATCTATTTCTGAGGTCGATCTTACATTTTGGGGTTCATTTCCCAATTTATCGGTGGATTTCAACCACGTTTTCATCCCGGATTCATATACCTATGCCACCAACAAAGACACCTTGCTCTATTCCGACCGGATTCGATTAAAATTTAATCCGCTCGATATTTGGCGTGAAAACTACACCGTACATTCGATTGAGGTCAGCTCGGGAACGGTTCAGCTCAAGGTCAATCGTTATGGCAAAGTCAACTATGACATCTTAAAACCGAGCTCTGACAGCACAAATGAAGCCTTTGAGCTGGATTTGGAATCGGTAGCCTTTGAAGACATCCGTTTTTCATACCGCAACACCCCTACCGCTCAAAAATACCGCAGTCGCATCCATAAAATGAACTTGGATGGCAGGTTCAGTGATGATCGTTTCGAAGTACATACCTCAGCCAACCTTCTACTCAAACAGCTCAAAAGTGGCGACGTGTCTTTACTTAAAGACCAACCTGCTGAAATCAATCTCAGAGTATATGTAAACACACTTAGTGATGTGATCAACATTCCAAAGGCGAGTATCAGTATTGCCTCCCTTCCATTTGAAATCAAAGGAACATTCAGAAAAGACAGCACCATTTTTGAGCTTCACTCAAAGGATATACCACTGACAGATTTTGCTAGCAAGTTCGCTTTATCAGGCACAGAAGAAGTGCGAAAATTCGATGGATCGGGCTTGGCTTTTGCTGATCTCTTCGTCAGGTCGGACAACAAAGCAAATGAGGCTGCTGAGGTCACCTGTAACTTCGGCATTCAAGAAGGATCGCTCACTGAGCCGGAGAGAGGAATTCGAATACAGAAGATTAATCTAAGTGGAACATACTCCAATGTAGGGGGACAAGAAAATGAGTTTTTAAAATTAGAGAAATTGAAGCTGCTGACTCCGGGAGGTCCTTTCGATGGAAAGCTCGAGATAACCCGTTTTGAAAAGCCAAAGTATAATGGATTCGCCCACGGTGTAATCGATGTCGCCATGTTTCACTCCCTGTTTCAGATTCCTATGGTAGAACAAGCACAGGGAATGGTGGACTTATCAACGGATTTCGAGGTCAGCACAGAGTTTACAGAGGCAGGAGAAAAGGAATATTCCGTAAAAAAATGTGATGGGAGTATTGAGCTTCGGAACATGCTCGTCAAATTGCAAAATGACCACCGAACCTTTCGTGAGTTAAACGGAGCACTCTACCTCCGTGGAGAGGAAGCGGGAATCGATGATGTTTCCCTAAAGGTGGGAAGCACCGATTTACGTTTAAATGGTATTTTCAGAAATCTTGTTAATTACATTTCGGACCAGGGAGTGCTTGAAGCTGATGTGGAAATTTCCGGAAATAAGATTGACCTGCAAGATTTGGGTACAACCACGAAGGAGGAAAAGATTCAGGATGGACGCAGTTATGTAATTCCTGCAGATATTCGTGGGCACATGCGCACCGATATCGGTGAGTTAATTTATGAAAAACATACGTTCCGTGACGTGAATGGAAATATGGAGATGTCCGGCCGCCAATTGTATTTCCCAAATGTCACACTTCGCAACGCAGAGGCCACCATTAATGGAAGCTTGATCATTGCTGAAAATGCTCCGGAAATCTTCGATATAACTGCAGAGGTCGCTTCAAAAAACCTTCAATTCAAACCTCTTTTCAAAGAATGGGAGAATTTTCACCAAAGCGTACTTGGAGCAGAAAATATTTTTGGAAAAGCAGAGGCAAAAGTATTTTTCAAAGCGCCATTCGATCTCCGTTCGGGAATAATTTATAAATCCATTAAAGCACAAGTGTACCTTAAAGTCACCGAAGGGCGACTTGCGAATGTGAAAAGTTTTAAATCCATTACCGAAAGTTTACAAACCAACTCAGCAAAATTGGTTCTTGGCAAAGAGAACATCGCCTCTCTGGAAAAGAAACTGATGGATCTAAGGTTTGAAACACTGGAAAATACCCTGACAATAGAAAACGGAAAAGTGACCATTCCGGAGATGATGATCCTTTCTTCTGCACTTGACATGGAGACGTCCGGAACACACACCTTCGACAATGTGATCGACTATCGATTTTCGTTCCAATTCAGGGACTTGAAAAATAAAAGCCGAACAACCGAATTTGGAGAGGAAATCGATGATGGTACAGGCATGAAAGTATTCATGCGTATGTATGGAAACGTCGAAAATCCAACAATCATTTGGGACAAACAATCCAGAAAAGAACAGGTAAAAGAGAACCTTACAGAAGAGAAGGAGACCGTTAAATCGATGTTAAAAAGCGAATTCGGCTTATTCGGCAAAGACTCGACTGTCAGAAATTACCAGGAAAAAGAACGCCCTAAAGAAACCATAAAAGTGGAATTAGATCCCGCCGAAGAAGCGAGGCCGGAAGATAAAAAACCTAAAAAAGATTCCAAGCTAAGGAATACCTTGAAGAACTGGAAACAAGAGGCCGATAAGGACAAGCAAGAGAAGATAGAGTTTAATTGAATTATAATACTCACCTTTCGAGTTCCTCAGGGCTCGGTATTCAGCATTTCAAATTTTAAAAGGTTATCGATTGTCAACTACAATCTCTCCAAAAAATCCAAGACCAACTCCACTAAATTTGTTGTCTCTGCAAACGAAAGATTTTCAAACGAATCATTGATGTCATGATAGTTCTTATTCGGGCCCATCGTATACATAAAAAATGCAGGTACGCCTTTCTCAGAAAACCAATAATGATCTGAATTGGCCGCCGGACCTCGGGACTTTACTTGAGACAAATACTGTTTCTCACTGTTTATGTTCTGAAGTAAAGCAAATTCTTTAGGATGTTTCGTAGCATTCACCACAGTGACCCCTTCTTCTCCACTTCCCATAATATCCAGATTCATCAGAAACCGAATCCTTCTCAACCTCATAACCGGGTGTTCGGTAAAGTACTTTGAACCAACTAAACCAGCTTCTTCTCCCGCAAAAGCAATGAACAGATAATTGTACTTCCTTTTTTTGAGAACAAGCTCCTTTGCCACAGCAAGCATCGTCGCTGTCCCGCTCGCATTGTCGTTTGCACCGGGAAAATAGGTGTCTGCGCCCATTCTCCCCAAATGATCATAATGTGCACTTAATACGATCATTTTTCGATTCAAGCGACTAGCAGGCAGATACCCGATCACATTGTATGAGCTGTAATTCCTTTCCATTCGCGCATGGACGTCCACAATCAATTCCTTTTGTAAGGGTACTTTACCATCTATAAAGAGTAAGGGATAGTTGGACTGCTCTGAAGCCACCGACCAGGTTAATTTTTCATTCGACCAAACAATCGTGTGTGAAAATGATGAGAGCATTTCGGCCATACCGTTCAACAATTTCAATGTATCAGAGGTGGTGGAGCGTTTATCAAGCAAGAAGGCATTGTACTTCCCGCCCCCTGAAACTAGTTCTCCAATAATCTTTTGAAGACGCACTTTATCGAGGGCCTCAGCCGGAGTAACTGTTTTAAATCGAAGAACAAGGCGCACCGACGGACAGGCGGGATCCACAAGATAATCTATGCCAGGTCGCAAAGTATCACCATCAGCCAGAACAAGCATTTGACCGGGAAAGGTATTTACAGCGTGTTTAAACTCTTGAAGATAAGATCCTTTTAAAGGTTTTAGACCTAGCTGCTTAAACTCCCCCGAAATAAAAGCTGATGCGAGTGAATCGCCTTTGTTAATATAACCTCGACCATGCAATTGCGGAGCGCAGAGGTGTTGTGTGACATTTCGCACATAATCCAGCACTAACATTTTTGTGCCGGGCTGAGCATTTACGTAAAGTTGGATCAGCAAAAAAATGGCAGTAATGCCCTTACGCATAGCGTCTTTTGATCTTCAGCACAAATTCCTCGACAGTATCACTTTCATTGTCCCACTGGTATTTAGTTGCGAAAGAAGATGTTCTCTTGAGCGCCTCCAGTTCGTTTTGTTGCTCATCTATGGTTTTTATCGCTTCTGAAAAGGCCTCACTTGAACCATCAAACAATTCGTTAATGAATTGAAGGCGTTCGTTCAATCCAAAGGACCCCTTAAGTGTATCTATCCGCGACATAGCTATCCTTGACTGCAAAGCTGAATCAAACGCTGAAAATTTCTTAATAAATTCATTGTCCTCACTTCCTGAGGCAGACTCTAACTGCTCGGAGAAAGTGCGAATCGGTTCTTCCAAAAGTTCCTCAATTGTTTCTGTTGCCTCAATCGCAGCTAGATCATTGTCAATGATTTCAGACTCTTCTTTGGAAGCCGGCGTTTCAAAAAGATCGATGGGCGCTGCCGGTACCTCTTCGACTTCGTCCAATGAGGAAAAATCTATGCTTTCAGGAAAGACGATGTCCTGCTCTTCCACATTGTGCTCAAAGGTATTGTTCACTTCAATGTTTTGGACGATCACTGTCGGAGCATCATCTGCTTTAGCAGCGCTACTATCCTTTGTATCTACATGTGCCTCATATGCCTTATATCGCAAGACAAGCGCAAGCTCATACAAATCCCTTGAATGTCCAACTAACTCTTCAAGTTCAGTCATTTGCAAATTTCCGGATTGAAGTTTTGATACCAATGTACTCACCTCAGCTAAAGAGGAAGTGATCTTTTTTGAATGTTCCATAGTATTGTTTTTTTTCAACAATCCTTTCGAATTGCTAACCTGCCTGTTGTCAGAAATGCTAAAATAGCGATTTTCGATGCGTAAAGTTATCAAAAGCAAAACGATCTGAAGGATGAGATAGTGACATTTTTCTCCTAAGCAGTGTGTTGAAAAACGAAAAAATTTAGACATGTTTTTAGAACAATTTCCCGGACAGGGAAGACAAAATGGTTGGATAGAGGTCGTTTGCGGGTCTATGTTTTCCGGTAAAACGGAAGAGTTGATCCGAAGACTTAAGCGTGCGCAATTTGCAAATCAAAAACTCGTTCTTTTCAAGCCTCGTGTGGATGACCGCTACCATGAAGAGAATGTTGTTAGTCACCAGGGAAGCAGTCTCGAAGCAAGAGTCATCGAACATTCTTCAGAAATACTTCAGATATGGAACCATGAAATGGTCGTCGCAGTAGATGAAGCACAGTTCTTTGATGATGAGCTGGTGAATGTAGCAAATGAGCTCGCAAACAAGGGTGTCCGTGTGATCCTTGCCGGCCTTGACATGGATTATAAAGGATTGCCCTTCGGTCCCATGCCGCAATTAATGTCTGTCGCAGAATATGTGACAAAAGTTCATGCAATCTGTTTGTCTTGTGGTAACTTAGCACAGTTTTCGCACCGAACTGTATCAGAAACGGGGCAAGTTCTGGTTGGAGCTGTTGAAAAATACCAACCACTTTGCCGTTCCTGTTACAACAAAAACACCGGAAATCCGACGAAATAGAACTTCGAACACATTTTGAATCTCCAACTCTCATACGACGAACTTGCGCACCTCACCGGTGCAACGATCAACGGTTCAATAAATGCTGTCGGGCGAATTGCCAGGGTAGCCATAGATTCACGTTCCATACATCAAGGCTCAGAGACAGTATTCTTTGCGCTGAAAGGGAATTTCAGAGATGGACATCGGTTTATTCCCGAGGCGCATGAAAAAGGTGTACGTGCCTTTTTCGTAGAGAACAATACTTTCGTAGACAGCTATCCGGACAGTGTTTTTTTTAGTGTGCGTGATGTCTTGTTCGCACTTCAGGAGCTTGCAGCCGCACATCGCAGAAAGTTTACTTATCCCGTCATCGCAATTACAGGTTCTGCCGGAAAAACCACCGTGAAGGAATGGCTGAATCATCTCCTCTCCCCTGAACTACACATTATTCGAAGTCCAAAATCGTACAATTCGCAGCTGGGTGTGGCTCTTTCATTACTCGAAATGTCTTCAGAGCATGCCCTCGGAATCTTTGAAGCGGGTATTTCCCAGCCCGAAGAAATGGAACGCTTAGCATACATGATTCAACCCACTCATGGCATTTTTACATCGTTGGGGAGAAGTCATGAAGAGAACTTTAAATCCAAAGAACAGCAACTCGAGGAAAAACTCAAGTTATTTGCCCACTGTACAAAAACCCTGGTAAACGAGACTGTCCCTGTAAGCCAAAGTCAACTTTCAGGAATCCATGGCGAACTGGTCAGCATGCTCTCAGGCAAGGACGTCGAACATTTAAACATACCATTCACGGATCGTATTAGTGTGATGAACGCTCGAATGGCATTTGCAGCGGCTTGTCTGTTTACTAGAGACCGTTCATTATTAAAGCTTAAAGTAGAAGAGCTGGAACGTCCGGCTATGCGTTTGGAGACATTCGACGGTATCAAAGGATGCACAGTCATCAACGATACCTACAACCTTGATCCGGACGCTTTGCAATATGCATTGGAATACCAGCTTCAACTCTCAAATAACAGGAAACGGATCGTCATCCTGGGAATTGATGATGCCAACAAAGGACTCAGACAAGAAGCAGAGCGTGTTATCCAAAGATTTGAGCCTGATCAGTTTTACATTGTTGGTCCGGAAGATCAAATCGATGTGGAGCCTTCCAATGCCGTCATTCTTTTAAAGGGCACGAGAAATTCAGCCATGCAACGCCGCGCCCTTCAGTTTCGACTCAAAAAACACAAAACCTATCTGGAAATCAACCTCTCAGCGGTCAGAAACAATTTAATGGTCTACAAAGGACTTTTAACACCTGAAACGCGATTACTGGTAATGGTCAAGGCACAATCGTATGGATCGGGAGCCGAAAAACTCGCACGCTTTCTTGAGCTTCAGGGGATTCATTATTTAGGCGTTGCATACGCAGATGAAGGGATCGAGCTGCGAGAACAGGGGATAAAACTTCCTATACTGGTCATGAATGCTGAAGAAGAGAGCTTTGAAGAATGTATTCGATACAATTTGGAACCTGCCATATATTCTCTTCATCAGCTCGATCTCTTTGTGAAGGAGCTAATCATGCAAAACAGGTCTGATTATCCGATTCATTTAAAAATTGAAACAGGAATGAAGCGACTGGGATTCGAGCTTAGTGAATTGCCGGAAGTGATTTCACTGCTTCAGGCCCAACCAGAGGTGCGAGTTGCTTCTGTCTATTCACATCTAGCCGATTCTGACAATCGTCGCGACAAGAGATTCACCCAGAATCAGCTTACACGATTTGAACAGGCCTGTGCATACCTTGAAAAGCAGTTAAATCAAGCTTTTTCAAAACACATCCTAAATTCTGAAGGAGTTGCGAATTATTCAGATTCAGCTTACGACATGGTTCGACTGGGGATCGGACTTTTTGGAATTTCAGGAAATCCTCTAGTTAAAAAAGAGCTACTGCCCGTTCTTGGATGGTACAGTGCCATTTCTCAAGTTAAGACTGTCAAAAAAGGAGAAAGTGCTGGCTACAGCCGTAGCTTTCTTGCTGAAAAAGATATCAGAATTGCAATTGTTCCGGTAGGATATGCCGACGGCTTCAGAAGAGAATTAAGCAATGGGAAAGGCTCGGTATTCATTCAGGGAAAACCTTGTCCAGTCATTGGAAGAGTGTGCATGGACATGATTTTGGTAGATATTGGCAAGTTGGAAGTTAAGGAAGGGGACACAGTTGAAATCCTCGGTCCGAACCAAAGTCTGGAGAACCTCGCAGATTGCATGGGAACCATCCCCTATGAGGTCATGACGGGAATTTCACGCAGGGTGCATCGAATTTACACAGAGAACTAATCAGAGCTTAAAGCGAAGCATTCGCCCGGGAATTGAGCGCTCGAAATCAATTTTTTGTTTTTTGGAGATAATTCCAATTCCTCCTTTAACTCTTCCTGTCACATGCAATTTTACGGAATCGCGAACCATATAGCGCAGCATAGTCAGCATGGATCCTTCAGCGAGCTCCACATTGATCGGTATCAAAAGAGTATCGATTGATTTTCGCTTCAATTTCAATTTTTGATTCAACTGTACAAATCCCATTTCCTGTCCTTCGATAGCTATCCTCACCTTCGAAGGCTTCAACTTGAGGGAGAATCCATTCGGATTGTACACCACAGCTTTGGCTTCTAAAGTCAAATTGCGACCATCCATCTTAAGCAGCTTTACCCCTTCATTCGATCTCAGTTCCGGATATTTGAATCCTTTACAGGCAGTGAGGACTAAAATAATACAAAGAAATAAAGAACTTCTAATCACTTTTCCGATGCCATTTCAGTGAAATACTGATAGAAAAATGGAATTGTTTCTATCCCTCGATAGTAATTGAACAAACCGTAATGTTCATTGGGTGAATGAATGGCATCACTGTCCAGTCCAAATCCCATCAGTATCGTTTTTATCCCAAGAACTCTTTCAAACATAGCAATGATTGGAATGCTTCCCCCACTTCGCACAGGTATGGCGGGCTTTCCAAATGTTTTTTCATACGCTCTCGAGGCAGCCTTGTATCCGAGTGAGTCTATAGGTGTTACCGCCGGATCACCGCCATGATGGGGCATTACTTTAACACGAACTCCATTAGGCGCGATCTGTTCAAAGTGCTTTTTGAAGAGTTGAGTGATCTCATCCGGAATTTGATCCGGGACGAGGCGCATCGATATCTTCGCATACGCCTTAGATGGAATAACTGTTTTTGCTCCTTCACCTGTATAACCACCCCAAATCCCATTCACATCAAGCGTAGGTCGAATAGAACCTCTTTCAGGTGTAGAATATCCTTTTTCTCCATACACGTTTTCAATGTCAAGTGCCTTGCAATAATCTTCGTGTGAGAAAGGGGCTTTAGCCATTTCAGCACGTTCCGCATCAGAAAGCTCGACCACCTTATCGTAAAATCCAGGTATGGAAATATGATTGTTTTCGTCATGTAACGAAGCAATCATTTTAGCCAGAATATTGATCGGATTGGCTACGCAACCACCATACAGCCCTGAGTGTAGATCTCGATTTGGACCTGTTACTTCTACTTCCAGGTAACTTAAACCTCGCAATCCTGTAGTAATCGAAGGAACATTATTGGCTATCATCCCGGTATCTGACACCAGGATTACATCCGCTTTCAATCGATCCTTGTGTTTTTCTACAAAAGCCCCTAAATGCTCACTCCCAACTTCCTCTTCACCTTCTATCATCACCTTTACATTGCATGGCATTTCACCAGACTGAATCATTGCCTCTATGGCTTTAACGTGCATGAACATTTGACCTTTGTCGTCACAAGCACCACGGGCAAAAATAGCTCCATCAGGGTGGATCTCCGTTTTTTTGATGATAGGCTCAAATGGCGGCGAATGCCATAAATCCAGTGGATCAGCTGGCTGTACATCATAATGACCGTAAACCAGAACTGTAGGCAAGGAAGAGGATATATGCTTTTCTGCATACACAAGAGGATGACCTTCTGTTTCAAACAATTCGACGGTATCCAAACCAATGTTCTTCAGATGTGACACTAAATGCTCGGCTGTTTTACGCACGTCATTCTTATATGCCGGATCAGCAGAAACAGAGGGAATTTTAAGTAAATCCAGGAGCTCGTTCAGAAAACGATCTTTGTGTGAATTGATGAACTGTTGTGTCTTTTCCATAGCTATTGATTACTCTTCAAAATTCGCAATAATTATTCTTTTTCGATCAAAATTTTTTACCCTTGAGCATGCAACCTTTTTGTACTTTTGAAGGTCTAACAGGAACAAAAAATTTCTAAATGAAAAAATCACTGATATTAAGTGTATTGTTTTTTACGTCGCTGGCTTACGGTCAAATCATCGTCAACAACAGTCAAACCCCCAATCAATTGGTTCAAAACGTCCTGATGGGTGTTGGTGTTACAGCATCGAACGTTACCTACAATTCCAGTGCGGCGAGTGCTGATGTTTCTCAACCAAACGTTTCTTTCTTTGACGCGACAGGGACTACTTTCCCAATTACTTCAGGTGTAGTCATGACCACCGGCCTAGGGATCGGCGCTGTAGGTCCGAACGATGCCACCTCTCAAACCGACCCAGGAACACCACTAGTAACAAGTGATCCTCATTTAAATGCGATAGCTGCTGGTTCCGTAACAAATGGTGCGGTTTTAGAATTTGACTTTGTTCCCTCCGGAGACACTATCTCATTTCGATATGTATTTGGTTCGGAAGAATATCCTGAGTTTTCACCCTCTACATTCAATGATGCCTTTGGTTTTTTCCTTTGGGGACCTGGTATTTCTGGGCCATACACACTTGGGGGTTACCCTGCGGGAGGAACAAATCTTGCCGTAATTCCCGGAACGACCACTCCAGTTACAATCAACAATGTTGGAGATGAAAACAATACGCAATACTATGTTGCGAACGACAATGGGTTAGCTTACGGTTCGGCAATCCAATACGATGGAACTACGATACTTTTCACTGCCACTTCTGCAGTTCAATGCGGTGAAACGTATCATATTAAACTCGCTATATGTAATGTAGGGGATCAATCCTATGATTCAGGTGTTTTTCTTGAAGCTAGTTCGTTCAGTTCGGATGCTGTTCAGGTTGCCATTGCATCTGTTTCAGGTGATACAGCCATCTACGAAGGGTGCTCCAGCGCTGATATTATTTTTACAAGACCTAGCAGTCAAGTAGATGCCGCATTGACCGTTGATTTTGATATTTCAGGTACCGCAACAAACGGTACAGACTACAACACACTTACCAGTCCGATCACATTCAATGTGGGCGAAGACACCGTGATTCTCTCTGTTAGCCCAACAGATGATGGCATCACAGAATTGCCTGAGCTTATCACAATCACAGCCTACTCCTTGAATGAATGTGGAGATACTGTTGCTACAACCGGTGAGATTTGGATTCTTGATGATCCAATTTTAGACATCATCGAGCAAGACACCGTTCTTCAGTGTAAAGACGACTCCGTGCTTGTTACGGCTATTCCAACAGGTGGAGTCGGTACTATGACACTGACCTGGAGCAATGGCGCGACGGGAAGTCCGGTTTATGTCTCAGGTGATCTTACCGGTGATGTGGATTACCTCGTTACAATGACCGATCAATGTGGCAACACTATCACGGATACTTTAACCGTAAGTGTTCTTCAAACTCTTGCTATTGATACACTGATGTCTGGACCATCTACTTGCGAACCAACGGGATGGGTATCCGCAATGGTGGTAGGTGCAACGGGAGTGCCACTTTACGAATGGACGGGGCCTGGACAAAATAGTCCGAACAGCATAGACGCCACTGTGTGGGAGCAATTATCCTCCGGATGGTATTATTTTACCGTTCAAGATAATCTTTGTACCGACTTTGACAGCGTTTTTGTCGATATCTTGAATCCGCCGAATGCTGTTTTAACAGTTACGCCGGAAAGCGGATGTGGGCCGTTACAAGTCACCATGACCAATTCGAGTGAAAACGCGGATGCCTACCATTGGGATTTTGGGAATGGGCAAGAACTGGATATTACAACCACAGCATCACAATCTCAAACGTATGCTACAAGTGCGTTCGTACAACTGATTGCGTATCAGGGATCACTTTGTTCAGACACGGCATACGCATCTATTTTTGTTGGGACATGCGGATGTATGGATCCCACAGCTCTGAACTACAATCCTTTGGCGACTATTGATGATGGGAACTGCCAGTATCCGATTCCAACTGTAAATCCTCCGAACGTATTTACACCAAATGGAGACGGGTCGAACGATTTGTTCTTTATGAATGTCACCAATGCTACAAGTGTCGAGCTAGTAATCATTAACCGCTGGGGAAATGTGATGTTCGAACAAAAAGGTTTAAATCCTTCATGGAATGGGAAAACCGATTCAGGTGTGCCGGTAGATGATGGCGTATATTTCTACAGATACATCGTGAACGGCTTCAATGATCAAACCCTCGAAGGGCATGGATTTGTACAATTGGTGCGTTAGTCTGAGTTTTTGAAGTCATAGAGTTGGTTAAAGAGGACTAATTTTCTCATTCAATGAGTCCCAACAAGATATCCTTATTGCTGATTTTTTCTTTCCTTGTCTGTTTCATGAATTTTGCCCAAAAAACCGATCCTGCAGAAATCATTCAGAAAAATTTAGATGCCTATAATAAACGGGACATTGATGAGTTCATGGCCAGCTTTAAAGATAGTATTGCGCTTTATTCGCATGGAAAATCTGAACCTATCGCTCAAGGCAAAGATGCTGTGAGAAGTCTTTATCAGAAATTATTCGAAGCGTCTCCGGAATTACATTCTACCATACTGCACAGGGCTGTAATTGGAAATCAAGTAATCGACCACGAATCAATAACAGGGAGAAAAGGAAGTTCTGTTCCTGTGGAAATGGTAATGATTTACGAAGTTTCCGAAGAACACATTATCCGCATGACAGTAGTGAAAGAATAATCTTAGTACAGAAAATTGTTGTACGGATATCTTACCTTGAAAATCTCTTTTACTTCGTGATAGATAATCCCTTTCAATTCTTCAAGGTTTTCTTTGTCTTGAGCCGAAATAAAGACACATTTCGTATTTCCAAGCTTGGACATCCAAGTGCGCTTCAACTCTTCCAGACTGAAGGACTCGGCTTCGCCCTCTTCATTTACCGGCTTATATGCATCAATCTTGTTAAACACAAGAACAACAGGTTTCTCCGTTTTATCCAGCTCTTGTAATGTTTCATTCACAACGCGATAATGGTCTTCAAATGCTTCATGAGAAATATCCAGTACATGCACCAACAGATCCGCCTCCCTGACCTCATCTAAAGTTGACTTAAAGGACTCCACAAGCTGATGCGGCAACTTTCGTATGAATCCTACGGTATCAGTAAGCAAGAACGGCAAATTGTCGATCACCACTTTCCTTACAGTTGTGTCTAACGTTGCAAACAATTTATTTTCAGCAAAAACTTCCGATTTCGACAACACATTCATGAGTGTTGATTTACCAACGTTGGTATAACCAACCAATGCCACTCTTACAAGCTGTCCACGATTGCTGCGCTGGACCGCCATCTGCTTGTCAATCTCCTTTAGTTTTTCCTTCATCAGGGCAATTCTCGTCTGAATAATCCTACGGTCTGTTTCGATCTGAGATTCTCCCGGCCCTCTCATACCAATTCCTCCTTTTTGCCGTTCGAGGTGTGTCCACATCCGTGTGAGCCTTGGAAGCATATATTGCAATTGAGCCAACTCGACCTGGGTTTTCGCATGAGAGGTTCGCGCACGACTGGCAAAAATATCGAGGATCAAAATATTTCGATCAAGCACCTTGCATTCGAGCTCTCGTTCAATGTTTCTTAATTGAGAAGGCGAAAGCTCGTCATCAAAAATAACCAGCCCAATTTCATAGGTTTGGATGTATTCTTTAATCTCCTCCAGTTTTCCTGTTCCAACAAATGTCCTCGGATTAGGCATTGGCAGTTTCTGTAAGAACTTATGGTGTGTAACAGCACCGGCTGTTTCGGCCAGAAATTCAAGCTCATCTAAATACTCATGAGCCGTCTCTTCCCTGATCTCTGGTGTGATAACCCCCACCAAGACACAATTTTCAATAACCTCATCTACGGTAACGTGTCCCTGCATCAGTTTTTCAATTTCAAGACATACGATGTGACTTTGGCCACATTGGTATCCGACTCTAACAAAGCGATCATTGGCGGCATGGCATTCTTTCCTTGAATAATCATCTTACTGATCTCCAGTGAATCAAGTTTAGTAATGCTCAAATCCTTCGCTCCTGAGGCACCAAGTTTTCCGTCCCCGCCGTGACAGATCGCACAATGTCGCAAGTATAGTGCCTTGCCTGTAAGCATTTCGTTTTTTTCATTCGAACCATGCTCATTTTCAGTGGAGGAGCCACACGAAACACAGAGCAAAAGTGAACAAGCGCCTAGAACCAAGCCCCGCCCAACGCCGTTCTGAAAGGCCATGGAATAAATAACAGGATAAGTAGGAGTCCAAGTCCATAATAGACAAAGGTACTTTTGTGCTTCTTTGAGCTGTCTTCAGAACGCTTTGCTTTGCTGTAACCAATAGTTACGAGAATGATTGCTATCAGCATGCCTGCAAAATGCTCCATACCATAGAATCGAAATTTCTCCACTTTCATCCATCCGGACTCAAAACTGATATTTTCGGATGTGAAATACAGCGCAAGTCCAATTAATAACTGAACATGAAGTGTAACCATGGCGAAAAGATTCACCATCTTATCCTGTTTAGAAAATTCACCGGATTTTCTTTTTGTGAAGGCGTTGTAAACAGCAAAGACCAGTAAGAATAAAGCGATCCATCGCAGACCGGAGTGAGTATTTGTTAGCATTGTATAAAATTTTACCGCTTCAAAAATACGAAAAGAAATGCGGACCAAACTTTATAAATCCTTAATTTCACGGCTCAACGAACGGATTAGACATGAAACATGTTTTCAATTTTCTTCTTTGCTGCATTCCAATGGCCACACTCTTGGCTCAGACGCAGCCTGTCAACGGCACTGCACCTTCTTTAAAACCAAAGATTGCACTGACACACGCCTCTGTGCTTCAATCAGATGGAACTGTCCTGGAAAATAGCACCCTGCTTTTGGAAGGAGAAACCATCCTGGAATGCGGAAAAAGTGTGGTGATTCCTAAAGGCGCCATTGCTTATGACATGACAGGCATGACCATTGTTCCAGGATTTATTGAATTGAATAGTTCGATTGGATTGCCAAAACCGGAAAGTACCGGTGGATGGAGTCCGCGACCACAAATCGAAAGCAAGAAAGAAGGTGCATTCTACTGGAACGAATCGATTCACCCCGAAACGGATGCTGCACTCCTCTACAAGAGCGAGGAGAAAACCACAGATGAGCTAAGGAAAATGGGATTTACAGTAGCATTGAGTCATGTCCCGGATGGCATAGCACGTGGAACTGGAGTGTTGGTAGCACTTCGCGACGACGATGAAAATAAAGTGGTACTTCAGTCAAGTTCAGCACAATTCTTTTCTTTTGAGAAAGGTGTATCTCGGCAAACCTATCCTTCCTCTCAAATGGGTTCGATTGCATTGCTTAGACAAGTGTTTTATGACCTTCAATGGTACACGAAAGCAACAAAGAAGGAAACAGACCTAAGTCTGGAAGCCATGCAAAAGAACGCAGCTTACCCCATGTTCTTTAAAACTTCAGACAAATGGGAAATACTTAGGGCCGAAAAAGTGGCCAATGAATTTGGCCTCGCTTTTCATTATCTGGGTTCGGGAAATGAATATGAGATCCTTAAGCAACTCAAATTAACTGGTAAAACCGTCATTGCACCATTGAATTTCCCGGATGCCTACGATGTAAAGGATCCATATCTGAGTAGACATATTCCTCTGAGTGACCTCAAGCACTGGGAGCTCGCGCCCTCAAATCCTTATTTTCTTGAAAAGGAAGGCATCCCATTCTGTCTATCGTCACAAGGGCTTAAATCACCTGAGTCCTTCTGGAAGAACATTCGTAAAGCACTTCAACGAGGAGCAACGAAAGCAGGACTACTACAAGCACTTACGACTCATCCAGCTAAATTGATCGGCATGGCTGAAAAATTGGGTTCTCTTGAAAGTGGAAAGCTTGCAAACTTCAATATATACTCAGGAGATCCCTTCACTGAAGATGCTAAATTGTATGAATCTTGGATCCTCGGAGAACGTAAAGTTTTCCAAAAGCCTCTGCAGGAGGATATTTCCGGAAAATACAATGTATTTCTAACGGACAAAAAATATCCATTGGAGCTGAGCCGCACTAACGATGCGTGGAGTGCTAAAATAACCTCCTATCGTTCACCAAAGGCAAACGGAAGCTCTGGTCAGGATACATTAATAGTAAAATCCAGTGTTTCGCTTACAGGAAATGACCTTGTCCTACAATTCAACCTTGATGACAATAACTGGAAAGGAAGTGTGACTTTACATGCCAAAGCGAATGCCAAGCTAGGAATTTTGGAAGGCGATGGCCTACTTCCGGATGGCAACTGGATCCAATGGTCAGCAATACGCAATGACAAGGCAGAGGTGACATCCAAAACGGAAAGTAAAGCAGCTTCAGACGAGCTTTCCGAAAAAATGATCTGGCATCCCAATATGGCTTTCGGATTCGATAGTATTCCACTTAAGAAGAGTGTCCTGTTCAAAAATGCAACGGTATGGACGAACGAATCAGAAGGAATTCTCTATGGTGCGAATGTGCTTGTAGAAAATGGAAAAATTGCTTTTGTCGGGATTTCTGTTCCAAAAACAGATGAAAAAACCCAAGTCATCGATGCAAAAGGAATGCACCTCACGAGCGGTATCATCGATGAACATTCTCACATAGCTATCTCCCGAGGTGTAAACGAAGGTGGCCAGGCGATTACTGCGGAGGTAAGTATTGCAGATGTTGTGAATCCAGATGATATTAACATTTACCGTCAACTTTCCGGAGGTGTAACAGCAGCACAACTCCTGCATGGGTCTGCCAATCCAATTGGAGGACAATCCGCACTTATCAAGCTGAAATGGGGAACAGATCCAGAAGAAATGCTTATCGACAATGCGCCGAAATTTATCAAATGTGCTCTGGGAGAGAATGTGAAGCAAGCCAATTGGGGGGATTACAATACGGATCGGTTTCCGCAAACCAGGATGGGCGTAGAACAAGTGTTTTATGATGGTTTTGCAAGGGCCCGTGCCTACGCTAAAGCCTGGGAAGACTTTCAAAAACAAAAGGGCAAACATCAGAAAATCGCTCCAAGAAAAGACCTCGAGCTTGAGGTGTTGAATGAAATATTGCGCTCAGAACGCTTTATTACATGTCACTCCTACGTTCAATCAGAAATCAACATGCTTATGCACGTTGCAGATTCTATGGGCTTTAAGATCAATACATTTACGCATATTCTCGAAGGGTACAAGGTAGCAGATAAAATGCTCAAACATGGAGTAGGAGCTTCCACCTTTTCAGATTGGTGGGCATACAAATTTGAAGTCAACGACGCCATCCCCTATAATGCTTCACTAATGACAAAAATGGGATTGACAGTAGCCATAAATTCGGACGATGCAGAAATGGGTCGACGTTTGAATCAAGAAGCAGCCAAGGGAATTAAGTACGGAGGAATGAGTGAAGAGGAAGCGTGGAAAATGGTGACACTCAACCCTGCGAAGTTGCTCCATCTCGACCATCAAATGGGTTCAATAAAAGTTGGGAAAGATGTAGATGTAGTACTTTGGACTGACAACCCACTATCCATTAATGCCCAAACGAGCTTGACAATGATTGAAGGAACTGTTTATTTTGACAGATCTAGAGAAGCACAACTTGAAGTTGCCAATCAAAAAGAAAAAGCAAGAATCATATCCAAAATGCTTGACTCGAACTCTAAGGGAGAAGAGAGTCAGCCTTTTCAAAAACAAAAGAACAAGCAATACCAATGTGACACCTTAGGGGAGGAAGCAACTTCCGAGGAAAACACACACTAAAACGGAAAACTATGAAACAGTTAATTATTTTCCTGCTCTGCCTTAGTTCAAGTGTGGCACTCT
The DNA here is from genome assembly GCA_021298235.1 of Cryomorphaceae bacterium. Next base: position 18,190 of record JAJTDX010000020.1, read on the forward strand.
GTCAAAAGAGCATGTTGCTGATGAACGGGGTCTTGCATGTCGGCAATGAAAAAACCATTGAAACGGCCGTCATCGGAATTCGAAATGGGAAGATTGAGCTCGTGCGCAATGCACTTGCATTCAGCTACAGCAAAGAAGACTGGGATACGATCATTGATCTCAAAGGACAGCATGTTTACCCAGGATTTTTTGCCGCGAATTCAACGCTCGGGTTGACAGAAGTTGATGCTGTTCGAGCGACAAGAGATTTTGAAGAAGTCGGAATGTTGAATCCTCATGTCAGATCACAAATTGCCTACAATGCTGAGTCCAAAGTGATCGCAACCGTTAGAACGAATGGCGTACTGTTTACCCAAGCAACTCCACGAGGAGGGTTGATCTCCGGGAGCTCCTCCGTTATGTCATCATACGGATGGAACTGGGAGGATGCGAGCATTTTAGCAGATGATGGAATTCATGTAAACTGGCCAGATGCTTATCAATGGCAATGGGAACAGCAAAGCATGAAGAAAAGTGAAACGTATGAAAAAGTGATTGGTGAATTGAGTACTTTTTTCGAAACCGCCCGGGCGTACAGTTTGCTCGATAAGCAACAACAAACAGATACTCGTTTGAATGCGATGGTGGACTGTTTTAAGGGAAGCAAACGTGTATATTTTCATGCAGGCAACATTCAGCAACTGCTTGATGTAATTGATTTTTCAAGAAAATTTGCCCTTCCATTTCCGGTAATTGTGGGCGGTTATGAGAGTTACCTGATCACACGGCAGTTGAAAGACTCCAAAATCCCGGTAATGCTCGACCGTACACACAGCTTGCCTGAAAGTGAAGGGGAGCCTGTCGATCTGCCATATCGTCTGCCAAAACTCTTGCAGGATGGTGGGGTAAAATTCTGTATACAGCCAAACGGTGATATGGAGGCTATGAATGCTCGAAACCTTCCTTTCAATGCGGGAACAGCATGGGCTTACGGATTGACTGAAGAACAAGCAGTCATGGCTATTTCACTTTCTGTGTGCGAGATAACAGGTATTTCTAAAAATTATGGCAGCATTGAAGAAGGTAAATCTGCTACACTTTTTATTTCGAAAGGAAATGCACTAGACATGCGGAGCAATCAAGCAACACTCATTCTTGTGGAAGGAAGAAAAATGGAGCTCTCAAATACTCAGCAAGAACTGTATCAGAAGTATTTAAAAAAATACGATGGGCAATGACGCACTGCAACCTTTTTTGAAAGACGGTTGTTCAGGGGATAATTTCGCATTCAAACATAGGGGATATGATGAATTTAAAGAAAAAGGGGTATCAAGATCATTGAAGCGTATGATTCTATTTCCTAATTTTGGATGATTCAAAACAAAAATCTTAAAAATTAACAATATGGCTTTCGAATTACCAAAACTACCTTATGCGTACGACGCACTTGAACCGCATATTGATGCGCAGACCATGGAGATCCATCATACGAAGCACCATCAGGCATACATCACGAATTTGAACAATGCAATTGCTGGCACGGACCTAGAAGGAAAATCCATTGAAGAGATCCTCAAGGTATGTAAAGACAAACCTGCTGTACGAAATAACGGCGGAGGATACTGGAACCACAACCTTTATTGGGAGGTAATGAGTCCAAATGGGGGAGGAGAACCGACAGGAGCACTTGCTGACGCAATTCATTCGGCTTTCGGATCTTTTGAAAATTTTAAAGATGAATTTTCTAAAGCAGGTGTTACTCGTTTTGGTTCTGGATGGGCCTGGCTTTGTGTTGAAAATGGAAAACTTGTAATCTGTTCAACAGCAAATCAAGACAACCCACTCATGGGTGAAGGATGTGGAGGTACAGCTATTCTTGGAATGGATGTTTGGGAGCATGCATATTATCTGCGTTATCAAAACCGTCGTCCAGACTACGTGAATGCTTTTTTCAATGTTATCAACTGGGAAGAAGTTTCGCGCCGCTACCAAGCAGCAATGTAAATTACTAAACCCCTTGATATTGAGGCTGTATCCGAAAGGTGCAGCCTTTTTTATTTACAAAACATCAACTGCTTCGACTCGTTGAATTTCGGGAGCCATTTTACGCACAGCATCTTCCAACCCGGCCTTTAATGTCATGACGCTCATCGAACAGTCGCTGCACGCCCCCATCAAACGAACTTTGACTACCATCTCACTGGTAATTTCCACCAATTCCATATCTCCACCATCAGCGTGCAGAAACGGTCGTAGCTGTTCTATGGCGGCATTCACTTTGTCTGTCAGTTCTTGTTTCATGGTTTTACCGTTTGGACTGCAGAATTGCTTTTCTGACGTTCAACTTCTTTCACAAAAATATGAACTAATTCATCAAAAGCCTTTGCCGTAGGACTATTTTCCTGAAATACAGCCGGCCGACCCGCATCACCAGCTTCTCGTACACCTTGTACCAATGGAATATGTCCGAGGAATGGAACATTCATTCCTTCAGCGAGGTTTCGGGCACCGTCTCTACCAAAAATAAAGTATTTATGATCCGGCAATTCTTCAGGAGTGAACCAAGCCATATTTTCGATGATTCCTAAAACAGGTACGTTGACAGAGTCCATGCGGAACATGTTCACTCCTCTTCGTGCATCTGCAAGCGCCACCTCTTGTGGAGTCGAAACGATCACCACTCCATCGAGCGGAACAGTTTGAACAAGCGATAGGTGAATGTCCCCTGTACCGGGAGGAAGATCGATCAGCATAAAATCCATCTCACCCCAATAGGCATCTGTAAACATCTGGGTAAGAGCCTTCGCAGCCATAGGTCCGCGCCATACAACCGCATTGTCCTGATCCGTGAAGAATCCTATCGACAGAAGTTTTATTCCGTAGCTCATTACCGGATTGATCATTGGTTTGCCCTCAACATCGATCATTGTTGGGCGTTCCTTAACCACATCAAACATCGTTGGCATAGAAGGACCATAAATATCTGCATCTACTACACCCACTTTATAACCCGCTTTTGCAAGACCACCGGCCAAATTGGCCGTTACAGTAGATTTTCCAACTCCTCCTTTTCCGGACGCAATCGCTACTATGTGCTTGACCTCAGGCAATATAGTTCTTCGGACAGATCTACTTTCTGATGGCAAAGCTTTAACAATGCAATCGACCGATAAGGATTTTCCAAAAACACGTCTTAAATTAAATTCTACGGCCTCCTGCAATCGTTTTCTAGCATGCAAAGCAGGATTAGAACTGTGCACAGAAAGACGAACCATTCCATCGGAAATATCTAGCTGTTCCAGTAAATTGGCTGACAAGATATCCTTTTTGAGATCTGGATCAGTTATTCCTGAAAGGACTTCTAGAACATTTTCTCTGTTCAGCTCCATACTGTATTATTCGTTTAAGAAAAAGAAAGAGAATTATTTAACCGGACTGAAGGATTTTACAGATTTTGCCATCAAATCAATAATTACTTTTTCATAACCTTCGTCACGACTACGAAGCTCGTAAGTAATCCCATTTATCGTTTTTTGTGCATACACGTGATATGATTTATGCTTAACACCAACGGTGGGAGATGCCTCTTTGGACCCCCTAACCATGAGCGTACTCTCGTATACAATCATGTCTTTTTCATCAACTAGATAGTTTATTTTGAAAAATTCCTGCTTTTTGAGCTCTTTTTTCTTGTATTCCACTAAGTCGTTATAGTCACCATAGTCCTCAATATGCAATTCAAAGTTCGGTCCTACATAAATATCCCACACAAAATCTCCGTCATTGTGAACCACCTCAGGCTTCGTCGAAGCACCAATGTTAGCCGTTTCATCGGGCAGCATTATCATAGCAGGAATTGAGAATTCCTTCAAGTTCAAGCCTTTAAATTCGTAATACTCATCTTCAGATCCCTCCTCATTTGAAACTTTGTCTGAACCTGAGCATGCAGCAAGCGCAAAAAAGAATACGAATGCCAAATAAGCCAATGGAAAACATGAAATTCGGTAAGACAATTTTTTCATACTATTGTACATGAACAACAAATATAAAATATTTAACCTGTTCGTAAACAAAAGCATTTCATCTTTGTTCTGATTTTAAACATCATTTATAACCACACGGAGCAACGTTCAACTATGGGTTCTTACAAAATAAAAGACCTGGAAATTCTCACTGGCGTTAAGGCGCACACATTGAGAATTTGGGAGAAGCGTTACAACTTCATAAAACCGGACAGGACAGATACGCTCATACGCACCTACAGCGATGAAGATTTAGTATCGCTGATCAACATTGCTATGTTGAACAGACACGGAGTGAAAATATCAAAAATTGCGGACATGAGCAAAGAACAAATTGCTCAAAAGATCCTGGAAATCAAACAAGCTGTACTACCCGATTCAAGTCACGAAAAACTCCTTCTTGCGTTAATCCATCTTGATGAAACATTGTTTCGTGATACATTACAACATGTCATTGACGCATATGGACTGGAGGATACATTTTCCAAACATCTCGTCCCATTTTTAGATCGAATTGGTATCATGTGGTTGGTTGGCACCATTAATCCTGCTCAGGAACATTTCATTTCAAATCTTATCAGACAAAAACTCATCTCGTCGATTGACCTTTTGGACATTCCAACAGACGAGAGTCGTCCGGTATTACTTTTTCTTGCCGAACACGAATGGCACGAAATAAGTTTGTTGTTTTACCAGTTTGCACTGCGCAGAAAAAATATCAAGACCGTTTATTTAGGTCAGAGCCTGCCGTATGATTCCCTTTTACTGGCAATAGAAAAAGTAAATCCTTGTGCATTAGTTAGTTCATGGTTGACAGCTGTAGATCCTCAATTTATGGTTAACTATTTTAAGCAATTGAGTAAGGATACAGGAAATCTTCCTCACTTTGCAGGAGGATACCAGATTAACACGAACGTTTCATTGCTTAACGGATACGTGAAAGAAGTAAAAGTTCTCAAGGATCTTGATCAATTGGATCAGGTGATTAGGCTATCATAACACCCTTCATTCCAATCTGTTCAATCAATTTCATTTTTGAAGGATCGATCGTTTCAGGCAGAAAAACAAACTTTTTGTCATACATCACTTCATCGACCCAGAAGCTGACCCAATATTCATTAGCCAAACCGAAAACATCTTCCATGATTGGTTCTATCTTGGCGATTTCGCCGGGTAATAAAATTTCAAGGCAATGTCTTAGCGTAGATGTCCGTATGCGCTCCCCAGTATTGGCATTTTCTCCATATCCTGTGCTGGTAATAATAACCCCTTCCATAATGTCATCTCGAAAATTAATCAGATAAACATTGTAGATCTTTACCTGATCTTCATTAAGCTCTTCAACCACTGCCACACCTACCTTCTCAACAGTAGGTCCTAGTAGACCTTCTTTCATCGTATTTTATTTTTTCCGGCTATCTCACGAGCGATTCTCAAGTATTCAAAAAAATCCTGCGGATGACCCACTTTTTTAATGTTATTATTTTTCTGCGATTTCGATAAACTCACGTTGTCTTTTCGCTTCATTCCAAGCCTGACTATCACCAAGTCTTCTTTTGGAATCGAAATAATGTATTGTCCCTTAATCCCACGACAATATGTAATTGTTTGATTTTTTTCAGGATAGGTCCACACATGGAGACCGTATCGGTAATTTGGCACGCCTTCTTCCGTGAGCATTGGCACGGGTTTAGACATTTCTTTGATAAACCATTCCGGCACCACCTGTTCCTTTCCCCATCTTCCTCCACGGTGAATCAACAGACCAAGCCGAGCAAAATCGCGGGCAGTAGCATGTATTCAGAAACCGATTTTCCAGTGGCCTTTTCAAGGACATACCCCAATAACTGGGAATTTCCACTCTGATAGATAAACTTTTTACCGGGTGCAGTTACGGCCTCCTGCCGGTTGACTAGCTCGAAAAGATTCGATCCATAGTATGATTCAGCATTTTCGGATAAGGGATTGGAGGCACTTTCCTCCCAATCCAAACCTGAGGACATCATTAACAAGTGACGAATCGTGATTTTTTTCTTTTCTCCTTTGTTGAAGTTAGCGAGGTAATTACCCACCGGTTCATCCAGACTTTTAATATTTCCCTCCTCAACGGCTATAGCAATGAGCATTGCTACAAGTGTTTTCGCGGCCGAAAAACTATTTGATACCGTTTCAGGAGTATGTCCATTCGTATATTTCTCAAACAACAAACTGTCTCCTTTTAGCACCAAAAAAGCGCGTGTATCAAGAGTTTTCATTAGTTCCTGGTCACGAGAGTTGAATTCATAGGTGTTCACCTTTATTGATCGAAACAAGACATTAGCCTTTTCATTAGGTTCAATCGTGTCATTGTAAAAGATGTTCAGGTCGTAGATTTCGGGACCCGTTTTTCCTTTCAGATAGGTGTGTCGTATTCCGTTGTACAAGTAAAGTTTCCCGGAAAGAAGAATAAGGATGTTTAGAATGATCAGAATTCCCAGGATTATCCAGAGGATTCCCTTCACAAGTTTCCAACCAATTCCGACTATTCTCCTCATGAATTTATTTTTATTGTAAAACCAAATACCTCAGCCATTTTTGAGGTCAGGATGTCTTTTACCTTTCCAATCGAAACAGAAGCTCCCAGCTCTCTTTGCATTGAAGTTACAGCTTTATCCTCTATCCCACAAGGAACAATGTGTGAAAAGTAGTTAAGATCAGTATTGACATTGAATCCTATACCATGCATTGTTACCCATCTTGAACTTTTTACACCCATAGCACAAATTTTTCTGGCATCAGGCGTTCCTGCATCGATCCAAACACCGGTGAGCCCTTCTTCCCTTCCTGCTGGAATTCCGAATTCTTCGAGCGTCAAAATAACTGCCTCCTCAAGAAAACGCATGTATTTGTGAATGTCGGTAAAAAACTGGTCCAAATCGAAGATCGGATACATGACCAATTGTCCCGGACCATGGTACGTTATATCACCTCCCCTGTTTATCTTATAAAAACTCGCATCAACAGCATTTAGAGCATGTTCGTCAAGGAGAAGGTTCGTTGCTGAACCACTTTTCCCAAGGGTGAATACATGGGGATGCTCACAAAATAGAAGACGGTGGGCACATGGTATTATTTTCGGATCATTGCGCATGGCAATTTTGCGCTGAATCATCTCCTGAAAAATAGATTCTTGCAGATCCCAGGCTTCCTGATAATCAATCAAGCCGAGATCCATAAGGATAACCTCAGGAAGCATAGGAATCACAATTTAGAGAGCTCACTTTTTAGTCGATCTATTACTTTAATGTCCATGATATCAGCTTTGTTGAGCTCACATAAATAATAGGACGCCCAATCCAACAAATGAATAAGGTAGATCGTTCGTTGCATGTAGCTCGAACCTTTGGCTTCAATTGAATGTACAAATGGAGTTTTTAAGCTGACAATTTCTCTTGAAATCTCGAGTCGTTTTTTATTTCGGAATGTAATATCTTCCCCTTCTATAAAAAGAACTGAAAAACGTTCATCACCTCCGCCCCAGCCTACAAGCTCGTTGTGATTCATCTCAGGTATGACATGAGATATGCAGAGAAATTTAGCGTTCTCATTAAATTGCTGGCGCGTTCGGATGACCACACTTTCGTATTCAACTCCCGAATAGATCACTCCCACCTTACCGTACATGGCTTGGGCGATCTCACGAGCAAGTGCGTGAATCTCAGATGAATTTGTTTCTAATAATGAGGCGCATGTGAGTAACTCTTGGATTTTACCAGAATTAATGAACCCATAGGTTTCAAGAATTTTTATCAATTGAACCACGGAATAGGCCGTTGCAGCTCTCGGAGGAAAACCACCACGAACCACAATATAATCGAAGTTGTATTGTTCACAGAAATCCTTTAATTGACCTCCGGAGCAAATTCCGGCAATAAGGGCCCCTTTAAGACGAGCTTCTTCAAGAGCAATCAGTGTTTCTTCAGTATTTCCGGAGTAAGAGGAGCCAATAACGAAGGTTTTCTCACTCACAAAAGAAGGCAAGGTATAATCCTGAAGCAAAACAACTGGAACAGATAGCTCGGCTGCAACCCATTGCGAAACGATACGTCCACCTATACCGGATCCACCCATTCCACATATGACAATATGCTCAATTCCTCTCGGAACATTTTTTAATTGAGCAGAAGAAGCAATCTCAATCGCTTCTCTGATATGATTTGGAAAGTCTTGAATTAACGTCCTCATGAAAACAAAAATAGTTTGATTTATAATTATTCGAAGTTTCGCCTTAAAAGTTTCAAATTTTGACAGTAAATCAAGTTATTCAGATGGAAACATCTAACTTTGACAAAAAACAATGAAGCCAAAATTCGCATCCGAATCGCTTTCCATCACTACCAAACTGGTTTTACCAAACGAAACCAATACTCTGGGAAACCTATTCGGTGGGGAGCTGCTTGCATGGATGGACTTAATTGCTAGCGTTTCAGCTCATAGGCACTGTAAAAGAGTAGTTGTTACAGCAGCCGTCAACAATGTTTCCTTTCAAAAACCTATAGCACATGCATCGATAGTTACTCTTGAGGCTAAAGTTTCACGTTCATTTACGTCCTCGATGGAGGTATTTGTAGATGTGTATGTGGAAGACCAGGTGACCGGAGTACGCGAAAAATGTAACGAGGCTATTTACACTTTTGTGGCTGTTGATCAGAATGGCGGACCTATTCAGGTGCCGGAAATCATTCCTCAAACTGAAGAAGAAAAGACACGTTTCGATGGTGCACTTAGAAGAAAGCAGTTGAGTCTTATTCTTGCTGGTAAGATGAACCCTTCAGAGGCGACTGAGTTACGCAGATTATTTCTCGGTGACGAAGCGTAAGTTCGCATCAGCACTAATTTTCTCAGGATCTTGAAGCATCATGCAGTTAAAGTGTTTTTTTGGGCATTTTTGAAACCCAATTTTGGAACAGGGACGACAAGAAAGATTTTCTACCTGATGTATTGAAAATAGCTCTTTGGCATTCGGCATGTAAGGGTACATTCCCAATTCTGGAACGGTGTTACCCCACACACTGATAACGGGAACTCCGAAGCAAGCGGCAATATGCATTAGTCCCGTGTCTCCGCTAACTATGCCCGCACTTTGCTCAATTATACTTGCCGAACCAAGAATGGTGAATTGCCCGCATGCATCGACAATTTTGCAATCCTTTAACGCTGTAATGATGGCTTGAGCTGTTTTCTGATCATCCCGACTTCCTAGCAATACGACGGGTTTATCTATGCCACGAATGATTTCTGACAAAAGTTTTTCCGGTAACCTTTTTGTGGCAAATTGAGCTCCAACTGCAAGTGTGTAGTAAGTCCCTGGAGAAAGACCAAAAGAGTCATCGGTATTAATACGATCTTCCTCCGTTAAAAACAACTCACAAGGTCGTTGATCATTCATGACTCCCATGGATGCAACAGTACCGAAGTAACGATCTACCACATGCACATTAGGCAGGGTATTCCATTTAAAATTGACGAGTGCCCATTTTCTTACATTCAGCTTTTTAAATCTTTCGACCTTGGCTCCTAAACGAAATGTGAGGAGATGTGATCTTAAGTTGTTGTGAAGATCAATGATCCTGTCGAACCGCTCCTCACGCAATTTGGGCAAAACTTCATGCAACGATTTTTGAAAGGTATGCACAAAGTCAAGATTTGGATTGTGTTCAACAAGTGGTTTGAAGGGCTCACGCGTCAGGTAATGCAATTCACATTCGGGAAGCTGCTCCTTAAGCGCACGGACTACCGGAGTGGTAAGCACCACATCTCCTATGGAGCTAAAGCGAACTATGAGAACTTTCATTTTATGGAATCTTTACAGTTCGTTTTCCAGACCTCAATGTACTCGTTTGCATTTCTGGGGTTAAGCGTTCTCAAAAGCTCGTCCACCCAGCTTGGCTCACTTTTAAACTCCAGTCGCATGTTGGGATAAATCCGTTGGTACTTTTGTATGCGTTTGCCCAGGTCAAGTTCATCGAAAAAGAAAATATATTCGTAATCCAGAGCAGGATTGACACGCAGATCAAGTGCACTATCTGTGCGTTCTACTTGCGTCATTTGCCAGGATTTAGCATAAAACTTTGGTAGCATGGATGTCCTTCCGGAAGCGGACCCTTCCAAGAGTACTCTTTCAATTTTCTCCTGCTTTCCATAAAGGCTATACATGGCCTCAACACGAGATTTTTTTGTGTACATGGTCATTGCCGAGATCAAAAATGGAAGATTAAATACCCAAAAACCGATAACTGAAAATCTCCAGATACGAGTCCGCCAGATATGATTCTTCCATAAATTAAAACCCAAAATTCCAAGAATCACAAAAAACGGCAAAATTGTCAAGATGAATCGTTCCTGTCGGTTTGGATAGAAGGTATGAAATAGTAAGAACGCAAAGGCAGGAATAAACAAGAGTGCATGCCGTCTCGCCGACCTGAAAAATCCAACTACGAATACCAATCCCAAAGGCACAAAAAAACAGCCGGTGAGAACGAGCAGATACATTAGATAATTCTGATTGGGTAGGTATTGAGTTCCTTCCTTTAAATTATACATCACATAACCCTGTAGTTCGGCAAAGGGATAACCCCAAATGAGGAAATCAACCAAACCTTGTGTAAGACAGAATACCAGCACGTTGCCAAGAGCAAAAACAGCCATAAGCTTCCATTTCTTTTGAATCAAATAATAAATTCCCAATGCGATCACAAAGACTCCAATCTGGTATCGAAATGAAACAGACCATCCCATCAGAAGTCCTGCAATAAAAAAATGTCGAAGGTTTTCCTTTTGTATAATTTTCCACATCCCATAGATGAGCATCGGAGCTGCCGCTATTTCTACCAAATTTCTAACAGATATGAAAGGGAAAATCCATGTCAGAGCCAGAAACCATCCTACGCGTTTAGCCGTTACTTCATCGGAAAGTTTCTCCGTAATACGCATCCCATAGTGCACCACCACCAATGAAAGCAACCCATGAATGAGTCTGTTAAAAAACATGAGTAGCTGTGGATCGGAAAAACCAATGAATTTCATCACAAAGAAATAGAGGAAATTCAATCCGACATAGGTAAAACTATGCCCTTCAGGATGTCCGGCATTGCCCTCTGACCACGGAAGCCAATGGTTGTAATCATAGCCATCTACCCAGGAAGCGGAAGCTTCAATGATCAGAAAATGATCGTCATGCATGCCATACCCCTGAGAAAAAATAGCAGCGATAAGTCTGGCCGCCAGTGCACACCAGAGAATTCCTTTCCAAGTATTTAACTTATCAAACAGCATTACAACTTAAGGTATTCTTCATAAATAAGTGACATGAAGGCATGACATCTGTTTCGCTCCCTTTTTAACTGTTTTTTGTCAAAGGTATTGTCCGGAAATAACTTCGTGTCCATATTGAAGGAAAAATTTCCTTTGGGAGTAATCCATCCAAACCCTCGATGAATCGTATGCAAGGCAAATTCGGGGGACATTGGATTCAATAAATCTTTTGACCACTTATACTTCGAAACGTCGCCAATTAGAAGCGGAATGTGAAAATACTCGCCCAGATTCGGATTTTGAAGTGACGGGGAGGCGTGACCGTGATCTGCAACGAGGACGAAAACGGTATTTTTGTACCATTTTTCTTTTTTCGCCTTCTTTATAAAATTTACAAGGCATTGGTCCGAATAATACATGGATGTCATAAAATCCTTTTCACTTCCGCTCCAAACCGGCGCTTTGCCCTTTGGATGATCATACGGAGAATGAGTACTTCCGGTAAAGGCACCGTAGAGAAAGGGTGGTTTTACTCCTTTGATTCGTTTCAGTAGCTGGACATACAGATCTTCGTCATAATAATTCAATTTCCCACGTTTCAATCCATTAGGGAAGTCGTTTTCATCTTCCACCTTATCGAATCCATGATCAATAAAATACCCTCCAATATTGCCATATTTAAGATCTCCTGAGAAAATATAATTGGAGGTATAGCCCCAAGTTTTGAGGTCCTGATTTAAAGAAGGTATTTTACGATGTTTGTCGGGCTGCATGCTCACTGAAATTTCAGGGAGCGCAGGATATCCGCTGAAGATACTCGAATTGCCGATTTCGGAGGTTCCTCCTGTAGCATAGATATTTGTAAACAAAAGACCTTGTTCAGTCAGCTGATCGAAATTGGGTGTTGCTCCTTTTTCTCCACTTATTGAACCAATGGCATTCGCAGTCCAACTTTCAAGAATTAAAAAAACCAAATTGGGACGTTGCACAGAAAAAATCTTCTGGTCATGTTCCATCGGGTATGAATACAAATCCTGTAATTGCCTTTTTGCTTGTTTCTCTGCAATTCTTGGAAATTCCGCTCCTGAAGTACTTCGATTGTAGAGAAGCAAGCTTTTAGAAAAGAAATAGACCGAATTCACAGAGAGGTCATTCACTGCGTAATTCTTACTGCAATAGGCAGAATCAATCGTGATAGGTATAGGCTGAAGTCCACCACGCGAACAGATTAACAGTGCTGGAAGACCAATTGTAAAATAAACCATTCCAGTGCCAATTTTGGAACGTGTCCGGACAGGCTCATTGTCCATGGAATTTTTAGGAACAAAAAACCTCATGAGCAACAAAGCGATGGAAGAATGAATACTTGAGTATACAAAAAACCAGATTGTCATGCTGTAATCAGCTGTTCGAACTACCTCATCCGGGTTAAGCAAATGTGTAAAAACCCGCGTGGTAAGTTTATGATTCCATTCAGGGTACGCATTGATCTCCCCAGAGCTGATCAGGACAATCAGAAGAGCCTCCGTGAACACAAGAATCCGAAAAACCTTACGAACGACCAGTCCCGGAAATATGTGAGCATAAGTCAGTATTAGAAATGGTACTATGCATAGCATGGCCGAGGTAGCCAAGTCCAAACGCAAGGAATAGAAAAAGGGCGCCACCAATTCTGAAAAACCAACATTTTGAAATTTTTCCCCATTATGCAAAAGAAAGATGAGGCGGCCTATATCAAACAACAGGATCCAGAAAATGACCAATTTCACTAACTCCCCAAAAGATTTTTTTACCCTTTGCATGAGCACAAAGATACTTTCATTGTACTAAGTATCTCCATCATAGCTCCGAAGTTAATTTATGCCTTAAATTTGGAGCGTGAAACACATTGTGATCATCGGCGGGGGTTTTAGTGGGGGGATGACAGCAGTCAACCTTGTTCGCAAGAGCGCCGTGCCATTGATTATAGATCTGATTGATCCGGGTAAAGAACCTTTAAGAGGAACGGCTTATTCCTCCTATACAGACAAGCATCTATTGAACGTGCCCACAAATAAGATGAGTGCATTTCATGACGATCCTGGTCATTTTCTTCAGTGGGTACTAAAGCAGAAACGATTTTCTAGAGTCAATGAATCTATCGTCGGAACAGCATTTCTACCTCGAAATATTTACGGGAATTACCTGTCGGATCTTTGGAAGCAAACTGTTCGTTCCGCAGCTGAAAAAGGAATCATACTGACTCATCATCAAACCAATGTCCGTCGGCTGGCAAAATTAAATGGCAATCTGAAAGTCGTTCTGGAAAATGATTCGGAAATTTTTCCTGATTCGGTCGTTTTGGCCACTGGTAATTTAGCTCCGGCAGATCCTTCCGGCATCCCGGAAGAGGTAATTCGATCTTCCTACTACCACAAAAATCCATGGAATAAAGCTGCCATATCGAATTCCGATGGCTTAAATGAGATCCTTATCGTAGGCAATGGACTGACAATGGTGGATACCGTCATCGGACTGAAGGAATCTGGTTTTAAAGGAGTCATTCACGCGCTTTCCCCACATGGGTTCAATATTTTGCCACACCGACACAATGGGATGACTTACGATGCCATAAAAAAGGAGTTAGATGGCGAACATTCACTGCATGAGCTTATAACGATGGTTAACAGACACGTCAGTGTCATACGTGAATTTGGTATTTCCGCTGAGCCTGTGGTTGATGCTATCCGACCGCATATGCAGCGCATCTGGAAGAGCTTTTCAGAGGATGAAAAACGCCTTTTCATGCGAAGAGTACGTCACCTGTGGGGTGTAGCTCGGCATCGGATTCCTTTGCATATACATGACAAGATCCAGCAGCTTAGACTGGACCGAAAGCTGATTGTTCTTTCAGGTAAAATACAAACTGTGAAAAAGGAACAAGACCATTTACAGGTAACTTACCTTGACAAGAAGCTTCAGGAGTATACAGTACTCCATGTATCCCGGATTATCAATTGCACAGGACCTCAGACAGATCTTCAATTTGTACCCGAACATTTTCTACACTCCTGTTTGCAGGATGGAATGATTACACAGGATAAGCTCAAACTTGGCATTCAAGCAAATACAGAAACGTTCGAGGTTAAGGATTCTACCGGGCAATGTCAAAATAATCTTTTTGCGCTAGGTTCACTGCTCAAAGGGGAACTGTGGGAGAGTACAGCTGTGAATGAATTACGTCTGCAAGCTGTACAATTAGCCGAACATTTATTAAAGAATTAACGTTCTTCTAAAAGGATGCCGATATCTTCTATAAGCCGATTAACCTCCTCAACGGATGTTCCGTCATAATACCCTCTGATTCTTCGTTGTTTGTCAACCAGCACAAAGTTATTCGTGTGAATAAAATCAGAACCCACATCACCCTGATTTACAGCTTCGGCGGGTTTTAGAACAAAAAATGATTTGCGTGCTAAAGAATATAGCTCCTTTTTTGAACCAGTTAAAAAATGCCACTTAGCGTTCTTGGCACCGTGCTTATCAGCATATAATTTGAGAACAGAGGGCGTGTCATGCTCAGGATCAACCGTAAAACTCAGTAAGTGCACATTATTTTCTTTTGAGAAGGCCTGATGAATCCGGGTCATCTGAGAATTCATGATCGGACATATTGTTCTACATGTCGTAAAAAAATATTCAGCCACATAAATTTTATTTTCTAAACTCTTATCGCTGAACAAATTACTATCCTGATCAGTCAACGTGAAATGAGCGATGCGGTGTCCATAACCCAGTCGCAATAATTCAGGATCGACCATTTCCTTATTTACATCTATTGGGTTGATCACTGGAAGCTCCTTGGGTTTGTCCGGAAGATTGTTGAAGTAAATAATTCCGATGAAAATAGCAGAGAACAATAGAAGAAAAAGGATTCTTTTCATTTTTGACTTTCAACAGCTTGGATGATCTCACCTATATAATTGAGTACTTTTTCTTTGCCGAAAGCAGATTCACTTGACGTAGTGAAAACAGGTGGCAGAGCTTCCCAGTATTTCAACATTTCCTTTTTGTATTTGGCTAAATTTTTCTGAAGTGCAGAAGAGGATAGTTTATCAATTTTGGTGAATACCATAGAAAAAGGCAGCTGCTTTTCTCCACACCAATTCATAAATTCCAGATCGATCTTTTGGGGTTCCAGTCGGCTGTCCAAAAGGACGAAAACGTTGAGTAATTGTTCTCTTTGCGTGAGGTAGTCTGCAATAAAACGTTGCCATTTCTCACGCTGCACCTTGGAAACTTTAGCATAACCATAACCTGGAAGGTCGACAAGAAACCAAGAGTCGTTGATGCTGAAATGATTGATTAATTGCGTTTTTCCCGGTCTGCCTGAAATTTTGGCCAAATCTTTTATCCCGGTAAGCATGTTTATCAGCGAAGATTTTCCAACGTTCGAACGGCCAATGAATGCAAATTCCGGAATGTTGTCGGTCGGACATTTGCGATGGTCCGTATTAGAAATAACAAATTCTGCCTTCGAGATTTTCATCAGTGCAAATTTACAGTTAAGTGTCGTAACCCGGTTGAAAATTTCACAGCGTTCGAACAATTAACATTTTTTATTGTCTTTAAGTCAAAGGATTTCATTTAAATTTGAATTCTAATGCGATATTGGAGTATTTTATTTTCATTCATGCTTCTGCTACTTTCATGCAGTACCGAACCCAATGTGGTTCATTTGAAGACAGTGAAAGGAAAAAACCATTCGTCTCAGCGAAATGTGTCACCCAACAAGTTGCTCACTGTGGGGATTGAAGGGATGTCCTGTGAAATGGCTTGCGGAGGCAGCATCCGAACGAATCTCAGGTCTACTGGAGCAGTTGCTCGGGTGCAGTACGATTTTGAAGAAGGGCGTAATGTTCAAACAGCATTCATTTCCTTCAATGACGAGAAAATTTCAGAAGAAGAGATCCTTTCAATTATCGAAACAATTAACGAAAAGCAATTCAAGACGCACGATCATTCAACTCAGGAAATAAACTCTGGTGAAAATACCCCCAACTCTCCGGCGGACAATGGTTCTTCGAAGGTAGATGTTGCAGAAGGAAATTACAGGATTCCCAATCTTTTTCATATCCTTTCAAACATTATCCATTAATGCCTCGCTATTCTTAACGGAATTAGCATTGTGAGGTTTAATTGCTTTAATATACTTTTCCTAACTTAGCGAAAACCTTGTCGCTAATAATGAAAAGTTACGTTACACTCTTCTTTGTTTTCTTTTCTTCTATTCTATTTGCCCAACCCTATGCCGGACATGAAAAAGTAGTCATCAAGGAACACTCGGAAAAAGCAGCTCAGTGTAAACCTCCATCAACGACGACTTACCTGGAGCTAAACAATGTCAGGGCCATGGTGCATACGGCAGGGAATCTCTGGCAAGTTCCGAATCAAAACTATACACAATACGAAATACCCAAAAATTCCGGTATCATGGCTCTTTTCACTGCCGCACTGTGGCTCGGTGGAACAGATGTCAACAATCAGTTAAAACTCGCCGCCCTTCGCTACCGTCAAGGACAAGATTACTGGACAGGACCTCTTTCGCAGGTGTATGCCGAAACGACGTTTGAGAACTGTTCGAAATACGACAAACATTTTGTTACCACCCAAGACATGATTCGAGAATTCAATGCATGGTATGAAGCCGGCATTGAAGATTTGGAGAATGGTACAACTACCCAATCTCAGCTTTTTCCGGAATATGAGGTTCCGGAAATTGTAAAAACATGGCCTGCACATGGAGACGTAAGTCAGGGTCAAGATTATTACCTGGCACCATTTTACGACAGGAATGAAGATGGCAATTATAATTGGATGGATGGAGATTATCCTTGGTATGATATTGAACGCAGCAAAGAATGTAAGATCGACAGGGAAATTTCCCTCTATGGCGACATCAATTTCTGGTGGGTAATGAACGACAAGGGGAACATTCATACTGAGTCAGGAGGAGATCCGATTGGGATGGAGATCAGAGCACAAGCTTTTGCTTTCGCGTCCAATGACGAAATAAATAACATGACCTTCTACAATTATGAGCTGATCAACCGAGGAACACAAACCTTATACAATACCTATTTTGGATTTTTCACAGACGGTGCACTTGGAAATCCATACGATGATTACGTCGGTTGCGACGTGAACAGAGGTTTAGGATACTATTACAACGGCGACAATTACGACGAGGAAAATTCAGGTTTTAAAGGCTATGGATCTTCTCCGCCTGCCGTGGGTGTTGACTTTTTCGAAGGGCCCTACCAGGATAACGACGGGACAGATAATGCTTTTGGAATTGGGCCGAATGAAGCATTGAATGGCATTGGATACGGCGATGGTATAATTGACAATGAACGCTTCGGAATGCGAAGATTTTTGTATTATTCCAATACCACTAACGGAGCCAACCCAAACCAGACAGACCCGATAACTGCATCCGATTTCTACAATTACCTGCGTGGCAGATGGAAAGATGGAAGTCCATTCTATTACGGTGGAAGCGGACACATCTCAGATGCTGAGGCAAATCCTGACATCCCGTGCGACTTTATGTTTCCCGGAGACACGGATCCACTTGGATGGGGAACAGGAGGAAACCCACAAGATCCCTGGACAGAAGTTACCGCTAACAATCCTCCCAATGACAAACGTTTTGTTCAGTCGGCAGGGCCGTTTATTCTAACGCCGGGAGCAGTTAACAATATCACTGTGGGTGTCTGTTGGGCGCGATCCAATGGCGGTGAACCATTCGAATCTGTCAGCTACCTACAGCGTGCTGACGACAAAGCGCAAGCGCTTTTTGAAAATTGCTTTAAAGTGCTCGAAGGACCACATGCGCCGGATCTGCAAATTCAGGAATTAAAGAATGAAGTCATTCTCAGCATCAGCAATGCGGTGAATTCAAATAATTACGGCGAACATTACGAAGAGTTCGATCCGTTCATTGTCTCTAATGATCCCTCATCCGACAAGTTTTATCGATTTCAGGGATACCAGATTTTTCAGCTTAAAGGGAAACAATATGGCCTTTCAGATATAGCGGATCCCGACAAAGCGAGGCTGGTTGCCCAATGTGATTTGAAAGATGACGTAGCCAGAATTATCAATTTTGAATTTGATGAAGACCTTCAGGCAAGTATTCCGGTAGAGCGTGTAGATGGTGAGAACAAGGGAATCAGGCACAGCTTTTCGGTGAAAAAAGATCTTTTCGCTCAAGGAAATACCGAGCTGGTGAACTTTAAAAGATATTATTACCTGGCTGTATCGTATGCCTACAACAATTACAAAAATTATAATCCCGATGACCCGGATGCTCTAGACGGACAAAAAAAACGTTACCTCGCCAGCCGAAAAGCAGCTGTGGGTGAAGTACGCTCCGTGGAAGCCATACCACATGATCCAATGCCTGAAGCAGAAGGCACTTTGCATTACCTGGAATATGGGCACAGCCCTATCATAAGCAGATTGGATGGCTATGGAAATGGAAATAGAGATCTAGAGCTCACGGAAAGTTCCATCTCATACATTCTGACAAATGGCAGAATGGAAAATCCTTCTTATGAACGCAATCATGGTCCGATCAACGTTAAAGTAATCGACCCGCTGAATGTTGCTGACGGTTATTTTGAATTGAAATTTAAAGATTACAGCAGCTCCCTGTCGAATGGTGCGGATACGGCATCCTGGATTATCTACCGCTACAGTTCTGAAGGAGGCGAAGTATTGGATTCAGTACTTTCTGAACGGACCATATCATCCGATAACGAACAACTTATTCCGCAGTGGGGAGTTTCAGTCCAGATACATCAGGAAAATTATTTCGGTCCGGCAGGCAATATAGCATCCAAAGTTACGGACATGATAAGCGCAACCATTGACTTTTCTGATAGCTCCAAACAGTGGTTAAGCTTTGTGCAAGACAACGATGCCTTTTTTCCAACAAACTGGATTCGTTCGGGTATCTATTCTCCGGACACTGATCCGAGTAGCAGCAGCTATGAATGCACCCCGGGAAGCTCCGGCTACCTCGACCCTTGCAGTTACGCTGACGAGATAGGCGTGGACGATGAAAAGCATTATTCAGTACTTCTTGGAGGTGGAGTTGCACCGCACAGACTGGCAGGTTATCAGTCAGACTACATGCCGATGGCCTATTACGATCTTGCATCTCCGGGATCATCTCGCGCAAATGCGTCCATTAGTTTTCTCCCAAGTGTAGACCTGGTATTCACTTCCGATAAATCGAAATGGACCCGTTGCCCCATAATAGAAACAGGAAGAGATCCTTTACTGAATGTTGGCAATTGTGAACCCGGGGCGTTGAGAAAAAGTGCCAGTGTGAACAAGAATGGACAACCCGATGGAACTGGAACAGGAATGGGATGGTTCCCAGGATATGCCATAGACCTTGAGACAGGAGCACGACTCTACCTTGCCTTCGGAGAGAATTCGTTTCTTGGAGGTGAGAATGGAGCAGATATGCAGTGGAATCCTACGTCCAGATTGGTGAATGAGCTAGGTGTTCCGCTTATGGGAGGAGTACAGCCAATTTATATTTTCTCTTGTGATCAGGCCAAAATCAATAATTTCCCACTCGGGTATGATTTTCCGCCCTATGTTCCATCTTCAGCAGAAAACAATTCCGGCAACTTTCTTTACCAGAAAATGTTGGAAGTTGAACAGGGCATCTCTACATCCAAACGTTTGGTATATGGGAGTCTTAGCTGGGTTGCTTATCCTTTGTTGCGTGAAGGTCAAAAAATACTATCAACCGAGGCAACAATTAAACTTCGTGTCAACAAAGAGTATAAGAACTATATCTGCACGGACCAAAACCTAGGAAAACCCATGTACGGCTGGAACATGTCCACTGACCGAACAATAATTGGAAGTAATGAAGCTCTCACAGATGCTTTGAAGCTCATTAATGTTGTTCCGAATCCGTATAATGCTTTTTCAGAATATGAAAACAATAAGCTTGACACAAGGGTGAAAATTATTAATCTTCCTGAACGATGCACGATTAGCATTTACAGTATGAGTGGTAAACTGATTAAAAAGATTAAAAAAGACAGCCCGGTCACCTATCAAGACTGGACGTTAACCAATCATGCGAATATTCCTGTTGCCTCAGGTGTATATCTCATCCACGTAGATGTACCTGATATCGGCGAAAGAATCCTAAAGGCATTTATCGCAATGCGCACGGTCGATTTGCAAAATATGTAGTGTTCTACTTTTTCCATTCTTTCTAAATTGACAATGATACAATTTTACAATTGACAATTCCCCCGTCCCCCCATTGACTAATTGTCCATTCTACCATTGTCCATTGAGTAATTGTCCATTGATTCATTGAATAATTGTCCTTGTTCCTTGCTCCTTGCTCAGCGCATCTACGTACCCCCTTGCGCATAACTACGTAGTCGCTCTTGCGTGCTTGTGTTGATTTTTAAACCCATTTGAATCTTTTCTTCGTTTCAGGCTTTTTTTGTGCATTTACTTTGTCTCAAGAAACAAACGAAAACAATTTTAAAAACATAAAAAAATAAACATCATGAAAACAAAAAACATCTTCTCAGTAGTTTTAGTAAGTGCACTAAGCACTTTTACCTTCGCGCAAAACTTATCCCTTACAGTTCAAGTTCAAGAGCCTACTTGTTACGGAAGCAACAACGGTGCGATCACTGTTCTTCCTAATGTGGTTTCTAAGCCCACTACACCTGTAACGTATTCTTTCTTCTGGTCAACTTCAGGAAACACCAATTCCATCTCTAACCTTGGTGCAGGAACATACGATGTAACGGTAGTTGGTTCTGACGGTTCTTCTGCTTCTCAAACCATAGTTTTGGATCAGCCTGAAGATATTACGATCGAAGGGACAGTAACTAAAGTAACTACGTTCGGAGGTGAGAACGGCGCAATCGATCTTGATGTAACCGGTTTGCCTTCTTCTTACACTGTAGAATGGTCTACAAACAACGGATCAGGACTTACACAAGGACAATTGGATCAAACAGGTCTTTCTGCAGGAACATACACTGTAGACATCACTACAGAAGCAGGATGTGTAACATCTAAAACATTCATCGTAACACAGCAAATGCCGATCTTCGTAACTCCAGACTTATTAAGCAACATTACTGCACAAGGTGGTTTTGGACACATGCCATTGGTTTATCCTAACCCAAGCAACGGTCAGGTAAACTTCCGCAACGTAGACGCTACAGACGTAGTTGAGATCTACAACCAGTTCGGAACACTTGTT
>JAJTDX010000111.1 GCA_021298235.1 Cryomorphaceae bacterium
GCACGGTTGCCGGAATTTGGACATCCTTGAATGTCGAGAGATTCATGAGCCGTTGAAGGGGTTCTGGTTTCTCAAAAACAAATAGTTCTTGAATGCTTGCTACCCCAAAACTATCACACACATTCTCTAATGTTGATGTATTGAACGTCGTTCCCGGACAGTTAGCGATCACCATTTTTTCTACTTTAAATTTTCGGGAAGCCGCAAGGTCGAGGGCGACAAAACCACCATAGCTTTGACCTACCAGCACCAATGAATCAATCTCCAAGTATCGCAACAAGGTTTCGATAGCTAAACGCTGAGAGGATAAATCCGGCTTGAGGTTGGAAGTGCTTTCGCCAAACCACAGGAGATCAGGCGCAATCACCGTATGGGTTTTACTGAAATGAAGCATTTCGTGTCTCCAGGTCAGCAATGCATCAACTCCAAACCCGTGTAAAAATACAATGACCGGTCCATTTCCACCTTTCCAGTAACGCAGGTCGAGCTGATCCGTTTTGAATCGATAAGACTGGATCCCGCGAACATTCAGTTGCTTTTCCAAAAGACGCAATCCTGTCTCCAGCGCATTGCAGCGGAAAACATATGAAACGATCGAGAGAAAAAGATACAATACCCGCAAGAGCAATTTGTTTTGTCAAAATTATTCAAACAAAGCCGGAGAAAGGAGTTTTAAACACTATTTTATGTTGAATAGGAAATTGATTTGAACATTTGAACATTTGAACATTTGAACATTCGACCATTTGAACACTTGAACACTTAAACATTCGACCATTTGAACATTCGACTATTTAAACATTTTCAATATTCGTTGATTTCCACCTTTTTTCATTGACCTCCTCCCATCACGCCAAAAATCGCTATCTTTGACGAAATGGGTGCATCAGCAACTCGGTTTCAATAATATTCCATCCGGAAAATCATTCGATCTTGTTCATCTTCCATTTCGTGTTCCCGGAGGGGAAACAGTATATTAATTAATTGTATTAAATGGGAAGATCGCAGGAAACCTTTAGTAAAAAAGACAAAGAAAAAAACAAGATTAAAAAACGTCAGGACAAACTACTCAAAAAAGAAGAGCGCAAAGCAAATTCGAAAGGTGGAGGTTTAGAAAACATGATGGCCTACATCGATGAGAACGGAAACATCACTGACACGCCGGTTGATCTATCTGCAAGAAAAAAGGTAGATGCAGAATCGATCGATATCACGATACCTAAACGAACAGAGGAACCAGAGGAAAAAACACGCCAAGGGAAAGTCACACACTTCAATGAATCGAAGGGGTATGGATTTATAAAAGATTTGGAAACCCAAGAAACGGTCTTCGTTCATATCAATGGCGTATTAGGCACCATCACTGAAAATGATATGGTCACTTTTGAGAAAGTAAGAGGTCCGAAAGGTTGGAATGCAGTGCATGTAAAACCCGCAAAATAACATCTCCAATTATTTTTTCAAGCGAATGTAAATGTGCTTGGTATTTTTATTGGCGGTTTCACGAATATCAACTTCAAATGCTTCCGTACTTTTTATTAGTGGGAGTAATTTCAAAAAACCGTAGTTCCTTGGGTCGAAATCCGGTTTATTTTTAAGGATAAAACTTCCCAACTCTCCAAGAAAAGTCCATCCTGTATCATCCGCCAGATCAGCCACACTTTTCCTTAGCAAATCTATGAGGTGTGTGTCCACCTTATTCAAGGGCAACCTATCTGGTTCTTTTTTATTTGTTTGCTTCTTTGGACTCGATTTTGCCGACTGAGCCATAGATTTGAGAATCTCTATGTAAACAAATTTATCGCACGCAGTAATGAATGGCTGCGGTGTTTTCTTTTCTCCTATACCAATCACTTTCATTCCGGCCTCCCTCAATCTCGTAGCCAATCGGGTAAAATCACTGTCAGAGGATACAATACAAAATCCATCCACTTTGTGTGAATACAAAATGTCCATTGCATCGATGATCAATGCACTATCGCTAGAATTCTTACCGCTCGTGTAACTATACTGTTGAATAGGTGTAATCGCATGTTCCAAAAGCACGTTCTTCCAACCCGAAGCGTTTGGCCTGGTCCAGTCAGCATAAATTCGTTTTATAGTGGGGTTTCCTGACTTTGAAACCTCTTCTAACATTTCACTAACATTCGCATATGGAACATTATCGGCATCAATCAACACTGCCAATCTTAATTCGCTCATAATTATAGATTTAGTTGCCTTACAGATTACAGGTGTTGCCCGACCACTTTTATGGCATTCGTGGAAAGTTACGAATAATGAATTGGATAAAGGATAATAAATGTTGTCCGAAAGCTATTATAAGAATGTCAAGAATCAGTTTTATCGGAAATGTTCCTCATCGAAATGCTATTTCTATCTTTACATACATGTTTACAGGAATCATTGAACAACTGGGTATAGTCTCCGCCATTCATCGTGAAGGCACGAACGTTCATTTTACAATAGATGCCGCATTTACCCATGAGTTGAAGATCGATCAGAGCGTAGCGCACAACGGGTGTTGCCTCACGGTGGTAGACATACACGGTTCGACGTATACCGTGACTGCTATTCACGAAACACTTCAAAAAACGAATTTAGGTTCGTGGAACGTAGGGACAAAAGTTAATTTGGAGCGTTGTATGCTCATGAACGGGAGGTTAGACGGACACATCGTGCAAGGACATGTCGATACAACAGGAGTGTGCATGAGAATTGAAGATCAGGATGGGAGCTGGAAATTTACTTTTCAATATTCCACAGAACAGGTGACCGTTGAAAAAGGGTCCATCACGGTGAATGGGACGAGTTTAACCGTTGTCGATTCGAAGCCAAATGAATTCTCTGTATGTATTATTCCCTACACCTATGATCACACGAATTTTCACGCTATTGCCTTGGGAGAAATGGTCAATCTAGAGTTTGACATCATTGGGAAATATGTGGCCAAATTACTCGGTAAATAACTTCTTTAGTGCCTCAAGATTTTTTTATTTCCTTGACCTCCCTATCCAGCTGGTCTATTCGATTGTTCAATTGCTGCACCTGTTGAATTAACATAAATACTTGTTGCACAAGATCGGATGAATGATTAGAATTACCTGAACCTTTGAGCTTGGGCTCCAGCAACAACCGTATCGGATCTAACTTCAAAATTTGAGCAATCTGAAAAACTCTTGTTACGGTAACATCTGTTATTCCACGCTCAATATTTGAATATGCCGCAACCGTTATACCTAATTCGTCGGCCAAATTTTGCTGAGTCAATCCTTTAGATATTCTTGCTATTCGAATACGCTCTGCGACCTTTTCTTTCACCTAATAAAAGTACTCTAGTCAGAAGGGAAAGGATTATACTTTTGATTTGTTTATTTTTAGTTTTTGTTTGTGTTTTTATATTTTTAACATGCTTAATCTTATAAAACACAGAGGGTCTTGATAACAGGATACAATTACTGGTCGCCAAGATTTACTTCCACTTTTTAATAATCCGCTTAGCTACTTTCTTTCGGAAACGCTTAATAACCGTATCACGCTCCGAAACATTACCACACTTAACAATGTCACTGGTCACAAATTGACCATTTCGATAGAAAAGAAACTCAAAACTCACAGATACGACCTCATCGCGGAAGATTGGAAACAAACTACCGGCACCTAATGCCGTATTGAGGTCGTCTTTTCGTTCGGAGGGCTTAAATCTTCGATCAAAACCCCGAACTGAAACTATAACATAGGTGTCAATGCCTTTTGCTGCCACCAGGCGCTGAATCGAATCTCCGGCGAGCAAAGTAGCATCACTCCCAAGCTTCATCATGTTCAGCGATGGTACGGCTTTAATCCCGGCATCCGTGAGTAACTCCGTGAGGTTGATCTCTACGGTATATCGGTCTTCAGGTTTATCCAGCTGACCTACTACCAGTGCATTTTTCAGATGAAGTTCCGTAAGTTGAGCATTAAAGCTGGCAACAACACAAACGAGCAAAGCAGTCAATTGGATTTTCATTTCGAACAGATTTTAAAACACTTCTTTAGCTATGGCTTTCACCATCGATGAATTGGACATGGTGTAATAATGGATACAAGGAACACCAGCTGCTTTGAGTTCTTTAGATTGCTGAATGCCCCATTCTATCCCGATTTTTTCAACCTCTTTACTGTCTTTACATTTCAGCAATTCCTTGGACAAGGCCTCCGGATAATCGATTTTGAAAAACTTTGGCAGAAAAGTGATGTGGTCCATTGTTTTTATTGGCTTCAAACCCGGAATGATTGGAACCTGAATACCAATTTCTCGACACGCTTTCACAAAATCGAAATACTTCTGATTGTCGAAAAACATTTGCGTAACAATGTATTCCGCCCCGGCATCCACTTTCGCCTTTAGGTATTGAAGATCCGTTGCCATATTCATGGCCTCAAAATGCTTCTCCGGGTAGCCTGCAGCACCAACACAAAAATCAGTCGGTTCGAGCTGAACATCGTCCATCATGTAATTTCCGCTGTTCATGTCCGAAATTTGATGAATCAATTCCACTGCATAGCGGTGACCATCCTGATGGGGACGAAAAGTTGACTCAGTTTTGATGGAATCCCCTCGCAAAGCCAATACGTTGTCGATGCCTAGAAATTGAAGGTCGATCAGTGCATTTTCAGTTTCTTCCTTGCTAAAGCCTCCGCAGATTAAATGTGGAACGGCATCCACCTCGTATTTGTTCATGATGGCTGCGCAGATCCCAACGGTACCTGGCCGTTTACGGATGGCTATCTTCTCGAGCAAGCCATTCTCCCGCTCTTTGTAAATGAATTCCTCCCTGTGATACGTAACATTCACGAATTTCGGTTTGAATTCCATGAGTGGATCTATCCCATCAAAAATGGACTGGATACTTTTGCCCTTCAAAGGAGGTAAGATCTCAAAAGAAAATAATGTAGAATCGGCGTTATTGAGGTGCTCTGTAACCTTCATTTATAAAATTAAGAAGTGCAAAGATAAACTAGAATCCGATTCGGAATTCTGAATTCAGAATTACAAATCCCGAATCTTGGAGAAAAGTTCAGCAAGCTGCATGTCAAGTGGTGTCGTCAGTTTAATATTCTCTTCATTGCCCTCCACCAGAACTACCGCTGCACCGGCTCTCTCAACAACTGAAGCATCATCCGTGAATGCAGGATCATAGTCTTGATCATAGGCCTTGACCAAAACATCTCGGTGAAAACATTGTGGTGTCTGAACCAATCGAAAATGAGTACGATCAACGGTTCTGCTTTGATTACCAATTAGTTCGCGAAGCGTTTCCTTTACATTAATTACAGGGACCACGGCAAGGTTTTCATTCAATGCATCCTGGCATCGCGCTATGGTTGCTTTTGAAAAAAAAGGACGGACCGCGTCGTGAACGAAAACAGTTGTTCCTGTGGCCAGGGCCAATGCATTTTTCACAGAATGAAAACGTTCGGCACCTCCATTGGCAAGAACATGAGGAACTTTAAGGTTATATTGTGTGGTTAGCTCTTTCCAATATGCTTGCCAATCCGAGGGCAGGGAAAGGATAAACTGGGCATCGGGAAGCAAGGTGTTAAATCGCTCAAGTGTATGAATAAGGACAGGTTTTCCCGCCAGCAGAAGGAACTGTTTTGGGACAATTCCTCCCATTCGTTTTCCAATCCCTCCGGCAGTTATGATCACTGAAACTTGCATAGAACTAAAAAAAAAGGGTGCCTCTTGACACCCTAAATATTTTTAATTGTATTCGATTATTTAAGCTGATTTGGATCTTTTTCGGCCTTATCATTCAATTTCTTTTGGATATTCAACCAGTAAAACAACCCAACGAAACCGAGAGCCAGCATGAGATAGTTGAATTTGTTACCAACCCACTCAAAGAAACCAAAGGTCCAGGTAAGAAAGTCACCGATAGCGTAGAAAAAGTCAGATGAACTCATATCAATTCAATTTTACATTACAAAGAAAGTGAATTTTTAAACAAAACAGGAATTCTAAGCTACTTTTTTGTCTTAACAAGATAAGGTTATACTCATTTCTCTGCACTTTCACCAGACTGTTGAGTAACTGACTGAACCGCGAAGGTTAATTCGATGAACTGTTCGACAGAGAGTTTTTCGGGGCGTTCAGACAATAACGGATGCTCTAAAACGGCTCCTTTCAACAAGCCTTTGACCGAGTTGCGAATCGTTTTTCTCCTCTGATTAAAGGTCATTTTAACCACCTGGAAGAAGAGCTTCTCATCGCATGGCAGCTGCTTTCGTTCATTTCGCACACAACGAATGACCCCTGACTTCACCTTAGGAGGCGGATTAAACACATGTTCATCTACCGTAAAACAGTAATTAATATCGTAAAATGCCTGAAGCAGTACACTCAGAATCCCATAGGTTTTTGAACCGGGCTTTTCCGCCACACGTTCTGCCACTTCTTTCTGGAACATGCCCATG
>JAJTDX010000021.1 GCA_021298235.1 Cryomorphaceae bacterium
CCCCCAACGCCAATGAATTTTTGCCAAATTATTGACAATCTGATTGAATACGCACGTAACGAAATCAGCAAATTGCATTTCAACTACAGCTTTCATTCCTGCGATAGAAAGTCCGAGACCAGCACCAACAATTGCCGATTCACAGATTGGGGTGTTTCTAACTCGCTCTTTACCGAATTTCTCTACAAAACCCTCTGTAACTTTAAATGCACCACCATACTCTGCAATATCCTGACCCATGATCACTAAGTCAGGATATCTCTCCATAGATTGACTTAAACCATCTTGAATGGCATCAATTAAACGTTTTTCTGATTTCGCACCGGATGGAGAGACAATTTTTTGTTCAAATGGGGCATAAACATCCTTAAGTTCAGTCTCCAAAGACGGTTCTACCGAAGATTCAGCCTGTGCAGTTTCAAATCCTTTTTGAATCTCATTTTTAATTTCCTCTCGGTACGCTTGTTCTATCTCAGGAGTAAGTACACCCTTCTCTTTCAAAAAGAGCTCAAAATTTGAAACAGGATCTTGCTTTGCCCATTCCTCCTGCAACCCTTCCGGATAATATTTGGTCCCGGAAGCTTCCTCATGTCCTCGCATTCTGAACGTCATTAATTCAAGCAGATATGGTTTGGGATCTTTTCGTATTTCCTCGTTTATTTCCCGAACAGTTCGAATGACATCCAAAACATTGTTTCCATTGACCTGGACCGCCTTCATCCCGTATCCAATGCCTTTATCAATAAATTGCTTACAGCGAAATTGTTCAACCGATGGAGTAGAAAGTCCCCAACAATTGTTCTCTACAGCAAAAATTACAGGCAGATCCCAAACGGCGGCAACATTTAAGGACTCGTGAAAATCACCTTCAGAAGCTCCTCCGTCACCTGTAAAAACAATTGTTGAACGCTCAAGTTTCTTTAATTTATTGGCAAGTGCGATTCCATCAGCAATCCCCAACTGTGGTCCGAGATGTGAAATCATTCCAACAAGCTTGTATTCTTGCGAACCAAAGTGAAAAGAACGATCACGACCCTTTGTAAATCCGGACATTTTACCCTGAAACTGGGCAAAAAGTCTGTCAAGCGGAATGTTACGAGTGGTGAACACGCCAAGGTTTCGGTGCATAGGTAAAATATACTCCTCTTTCTTCATTGCATAAGCGCAACCGACTGAGACACCCTCTTGTCCCCATCCGGAAAACCATTTAGATATTTTACCCTGACGTAAAAGGATGAGCATTTTTTCTTCGATCATCCTCGGTTTAAGCAATGTTTTGTATATAGTCAAAAGCTCTTCATTTTCAAAGCCTTTTGTATCAAATTCGATGTGTCTTTTTTCCAAAACCTCCATGAGAAGAAATTAAATAAGGTTCTACAAAACTAATTGAAATAAAATGGATACGGAGTAATTTTCAAACAAAAAAGGCCGGCAAAACCGACCTTATTTATTGTGTATAAAAATAGATTAAACCAATCCCTGATCGATCATTGAATCAGCTACTTTCACAAATCCTGCAATGTTTGCACCTTTTACGTAATCAATGCTTCCATCCTCAATTTTTCCATATTTTACACAGGCTTCGTGAATTGAAACCATGATGCCGTGCAAACGCTGATCTACCTCTTCTGCCGACCAAGATAGGCGCAGTGAGTTTTGAGACATCTCAAGACCGGAAGTTGCTACGCCTCCAGCATTTGATGCTTTGCCCGGAGAGAAAAGTACTTTCGCTGAGAGAAAAGCTGCAATAGCCTCTGGTGTAGATGGCATGTTTGCTCCTTCTGCAACACATTTTACTCCGTTTGAAATTAGAGTATTAGCCTCTTCTCCGTTCAATTCATTCTGAGTTGCACATGGAAGAGCAATATCAGCTTTTACCTCCCATGGACGTTTTCCAGCGACAAACTTAGCCGAAGGGTACTGTTTTACATATTCAGAAATACGACCACGACGTACGTTCTTCAAGTCCATCACCCAAGCCAGTTTAGCGGCATCAATTCCCGCCTCATCAAAGATGTAACCTTCAGAATCAGATAGTGTTACAACTTTACCCCCCAGTTGCGTAGCCTTTTCACAAGCAAATTGAGCAACATTTCCAGAACCCGATACAACAACGATTTTTCCTTGGAAAGAATCGCCTTTGGTGGCTAACATTTCTTTTGCAAAGTAGACAGTTCCATATCCTGTAGCTTCAGGTCTGATTAGTGAACCACCCCAGTTTCGAGCTTTTCCTGTTAACACGCCTGTAAACTCATTACGGATTCTTTTGTATTGTCCGAACATGTAACCAATCTCACGTCCGCCTACACCAATGTCACCAGCAGGAACATCAGTATCAGCACCGATGTGACGAGCAAGCTCAGTCATGAAAGATTGACAAAATTTCATGACTTCGTTGTCGGACTTTCCTTTCGGATCGAAATCAGAACCTCCTTTACCACCACCCATTGGCAGTGTGGTGAGAGAATTTTTGAAGATCTGTTCAAACCCTAGGAATTTTAAAATTGACAAGTTCACTGACGGGTGAAAACGAAGCCCACCTTTGTAGGGTCCAATCGCTGAGTTGAATTCAACTCTATACCCACGGTTCACCTGAACATTTCCTTTATCATCCAACCATGGAACACGGAAAATGATGGTTCTCTCTGGCTCAACAATTCTGTCAAGAATACTATGTTGTTTGTATTTGGGGTGTTCTTCGATGAAAGGAATAACCGCCTCAGCGACTTCATGCACTGCTTGTAAAAATTCTGGTTCATGACCGTTTTTCGCTTTTACACGATCCATGAAAGCATCGATTTCTGCTTGGTACTTCGTAGACATAAAATTTCTTTTTAAATATCGGGGTCAAAAGTAACGAATTTTCAAAGTGAGAATCAAAAAAAATATGAACACCCTGATCGGACGAATTAAGTTATCTTTTCATAAAAAAAGTTGATCAATATCATGAAATTCCGAACCAAAAGACAACTTCTACGTATCTTTGTTCGTCATCTGCCTAAATCGAATCATTTAACCGATGAAATTAAACAAACTAAAAGGGCTCTTTCTACTACTATTCCCCTTTGCAATTCATTCTCAGACCTCTGTCTGTCTTGGTGACGATGCTACTGTATGCGTCGGTCAACCTGTGACTATAAATAATTGTAACGGCTCTGGTGGAGGCACCTCGGGTGGGGGAATAAATTTGAACTCCCCTACGAATGTTACGTTGTACGATGATGTCTGGTCTGGTGTTGTAAACATAGGATTTCCATTCAGTTTTTATAATAGCACTTACTCGCAATGTGTGATAGGCTCTAACGGTCTTGTTTCCTTTGATTTAACAAAAGCGAACGGGTATTGCGCTTGGTCTTTTGCGGGCATCACTCCACTTCCGAATGCAACCTTCAATGATGCAAGAAACTCTGCTATGGTATGTTATTGGGACATGAATCCAGGAATTGGCGGTCAGGTACAATATCAAACGGTAGGCACGGCTCCAAACCGAATATTTGTGGTGTTATACAAAGAAGTTCCAACCTTTTCATGTGGCGAATGTTCGTACATGTCTATCATGCTTTTTGAAGGATCGAACAATGTAGAGTACCACATTGGAAATAAACCTCCTTGCTTGTCATGGAATGGGGGTTTAGCTTTACAGGCAATAGAAAATCCTCCCGGATCGACAGCCCATGTGACTCCCGGAAGGAATATCTCGCAATGGTCAGCTAATCAGGAATGTAAGCGTTACCAGCCAACAACCCCCTCCAACACCTCTTCTTACACAATCGTTGATGCACCTTACACACTAGTTACATCCTCCTCAGGGACTTCAATTATGTGGGGCAATACGAATGGTCAAACATTTCCGTACAACAATGGAGTATTAAATATTGCTTCTGCATCAGCAGGAACAACTGGATACTTTCTAACCGGAACTGCATGTGGTGTTAGGTGTGAGTAGCTCTGTCTCCGCAACTTCAACTCCCGATATTTGTAGCTCAGGGGAGGGAACTGCAACAGCTAGCTCGAGCTCCGGATTACCACCTTTTACATTTTCATGGAGTAATGGTGAAAGCGGAAGTAGTATCAGCAATCTTACATCAGGTTCCTACACAGTGACAATGACGGATAATATTGGCTGTCCATCTTCAGCTACAGTAACGGTTGGTGATACACCAGCTTCGTTTTCAGCTACTAGTACATTCGTAAGTTGTCCAGGAGGCGCAGATGGTACTGCGACAGCTGTCATGACGCCGATTTTGGGCAATTTGACGTATCAATGGAACGATGCGCTCAGCCAAACTACAGCGACGGCTACTGGATTGACTGCAGGAACCTATCAATGTGTTGTCACGTCTGATATCGGATGCTCGGGAACCGCTACCGTAACGGTAAATGAAATCCCGGCAATGACACCTACAGTGCAATCACTTAACGACGTTTCTTGCAATTCCGGAAACGACGGGAGTGTGATTTTGACAGTAACTAATGGTACTTCTCCATTTACGTTCACTTGGAGCTCAGGATCCTCAACATCTGGAAGCGTAAATAACCTTTCTGCAGGAGATTACACCGTCACAATTACAGATGCGAATAATTGTGTTACCACCTACGATATCACAATTGACGAACCTCCCGCGCTGCAGGTCTCATTCATCACTGCCCCTTTACAGATATGTCCAGAGGCGAGTGCTACACTTCAGGCACAAGGAACCGGTGGATCCTCCACCTACACCTTTACATGGTATGAAAACGGGAACTTGATTGGTACAGGAACCAGCGTTGATGTAGATCCAGACTTTATGAATACACAATATTGTGTTGAGTTGTCGGAGGCATGTGGTTCTCCAGTGGCCGATTCATGCACTGTAATCACCTTCCCTACTCCAATTGAACCTGCATTGGAACCGGATCGATTAAAAGATTGTATCCCTGCCACTTTCCTTTTCAGTAACACTTCCACAAACGCTTCAGAAATTGCAACAACCAATTACCAATTTTCAGATGGAAACACCTATCAGGTTGGTGCATCAGGACCGGTAAGCAATACGTTTGAAAATGCGGCATACTACTCCGTTTTGATGACTGTAGAGTCGATCTACGGTTGTATTTACACTGCCAATATCCAAAACATAGTTGAGGCAATGCCTATACCAGAGGCAGAATTCACGTTCACCGATAATCCAGCAACTATTTTCGAAACAACAGTTGGAATGCAGGATCAATCTACAGGGGGCGTTGTGGACTGGTATTGGATTAGTCCTTCTTCAATTCCGTCAACAAGCAGTGCTCAAAACACCTATTTTACTTTTCCTGAGGGAGAAGTAGGTCAATACCCAATCACGCTTGTTGTTTACACTGAATTTGGTTGTACTGACAGTGTAACGTACGAAATGAATATCATTCCAGATGTCCTAATGTTTGCTCCCAATTCATTTACTCCTGATGGAGACGAATTCAATCAGCAATGGACCTATCACATTTCGGGAATTGATATCTATGACTTTGAACTTTTGATTTTCAACCGATGGGGTCAAATCATTTGGGAATCACATGATCCATCTGTTTCCTGGGATGGTGCCTACAAAGGTGAGATCGTTCCTGCTGGCACCTACACTTGGATTGCCCGCACCAAGGATCTAATTAATGATAACAAGCGTGAATTTTTCGGTCACATCAATGTAATTCGCTAGTCGTCAATCTCAGGCATAGTATTTGTCAAATGAGCGAAAATTTGTACGTTTGATAAAAATCCTTGTATGAAAAAACTCATTCTTCCATTTACTGTTTTTACGCTCTTCCTAAGTTCTTGTGATGTACTTCAAGATGCGGCTAATATTGTAAATACCCCCACTCAACCCGCAAAACCACAGCTGACAAATGACGAAGTTATTGCCGGTCTGAAAGAAGCCCTGAATGTTGGCATCAAGAATTCCGTGAATCTAACCTCCGTTACTGATGGTTTTCTTAAAAACAATGACATTCGCCTTCCCTTTCCTGAAGATGCGATTAAAGTAAAACAAAAAGCCCTTGAGCTAGGAATGTCTGGAAAAGTAGAGCAATTTGAAACAACGCTTAACCGAGCAGCAGAAGAAGCAACTAAAGAAGCCTTGCCAATTTTCGCTGATGCCATTAAAAACATGACTGTTTCAGATGGTTTCGCTATTTTGAATGGAGGCGATGGAGCTGCTACGAAATTCCTGAGAGACAATACTACCTCAAAGCTAGTTGCTGCTTTCTCCCCAAAAGTGGAGGCAGCTATTTCAAAAGTTAAACTCACTGACTATTGGAATCCGATTATCACTAAGTACAACTCAGTGGTTAAACTTACTGGTGGCGAGCAGATGAATCCGGATTTGAACAAGTATATAACCGAACGAGCGATCAAAGGACTTTTTCATATGGTAGAGATCGAAGAGAACAAAATCCGTAAAGACCCCGTCGCGCGTGTTTCTGATCTTTTGCAGAAAGTTTTTGGAAGTATCACAGGAAAATAAATCACTTTAAAAAAATTGAAAGTGCTTGAAAGAGCACTTTTTTTATTTTCATGCCATGAGTTACCCCTTATCAGAATTGGTTTTAGACAATCAAAACAGAGTTTATCACCTCGGTTTACATCCGGATCAGATCTCAGACAAAATTATTATTGCAGGCGATCAGGATCGTGTTGCAATGATCTCGGAATTTTTCGATACTGTCGAACACAGGTCCCAACACAGAGAATTTGTTTGTCACACCGGAACATACAAAGGCAAGCGAATAACTGCTTTATCCACAGGAATTGGCACAGACAATATTGACATTGCAATGAACGAATTGGATGCACTTGTGAATATTGATTTAAATAGCCGCACGGACAAATCTACACTAACAAGCTTAAGCATCGTTCGAATTGGCACTTGTGGAATTCTTCAACCAGATGTTCCTGTGCATTCATATATTTTATCGACGCATGCATATGGATTAGATAATATCGCACATTTTTATGCAATTGACTTTGATGAAGCAGAACAAGAGCTGTGTAAAA
The DNA here is from genome assembly GCA_021298235.1 of Cryomorphaceae bacterium. Next base: position 7,013 of record JAJTDX010000021.1, read on the forward strand.
AAATCAACTCACATCTTGATCTTCCGGACACCATCCAACCGTATTTAATTTCTTCGAATCAAGAATTAACGAATCAGCTCCAATCAGAACTAACCTTTCAAGGAATAACAGTTACCTCGAGTGGGTTTTATGGTCCGCAGGGAAGACAACTACGCATTCAAAACAGGATTTCCAATCTCAATGAAAAGCTAACTCAGCTAAATTCAGAACCGCGTATAATCAACTTTGAGATGGAAAGCTCTGCCCTATTTTCGCTTGGAAAAGCCATGGGACATCGTTGTGCGACCATTTGCCTTGGTGTTGCCAATCGACCAAACATGGAATTTTCCAAGGGATATAGCTCAGAAATGCGAGGGTTGATCACCTATGTCCTTGACCGAATCTAGTATTCTCCGTTCAAGTCAATCCCCGAAGCCTCAAGGATTCTTTTAACCTTTTTAACATCAATTTTGAGCACAGGTTCTGAAAAAAGGGATTCTTCATCTAGCTGAACCTTTGAAGTACCGGAAAAATGAACGGCATCACAGCGTGTTTCTGAGATGATTTTTGCGACGTTTGCAGCATTTATACCTCCACCCGCCATAATTTCTATGCGCCCCTGAGCAAAATCAGTCATACTTGACAGTATCGGAATACCCGTCTCTGCTTTGCTCGCCATACCCGAAGAAAGGACCCTTGTCACCTCATGTTCAATTAACCATTCCAGAGAGCGTTTCCAATCAAGAGTATCATCAAAAGCACGGTGAAATGTCACTTGCATCGAACCCGCTTTTTTCTTTACTCTGTTCAAAAAGAACCGATCGATCTCCCCTACTGTATTAATAGCGCCTATTACGACCCCACTTGCCCCGCTTTCACGACAAATCTGAATATCTCTCAACATCACTTCCAGCTCATCCTGTGCATATATGAAATTTCCCGGCCTGTGACGAATAAGCACATGGGTTTCAATTCCATGAGCGATGGCATACTCGATCATTCCAAGTGAAGGTGTAATCCCTCCCTGTTCCAGGTTTTGGCACAATTCAATTCTATTAAAGCCCAATTCTCTGGCAAGTTTAACAGCCTCGATTGAAGCAGCACATAATTCTACTTTCATGGTTCAAAATTGAGAATTAGCTCATCCATAAATGTCCAGGGAACATGTCCGGCCCCGGGATTTCCCTCAGTTATTTCATCTGTCTCTATGACCACCTTCACATATCGAGCTTTAACATCAAAAACTTCAGCCGATTGTCTACCAATCTGTTTGATCTCAATTGTCTTCCATTTTCTACCATTTTTCGAAAGAGAAAGACTCATTTTATCAGGATAATAAATCCATGAACCCTGGTCTTGCAGAAAGCCAAGTTTAATTCCTTTCACAGTTGAATTTCTCTGGAGATCTATATTGATTTCGATTTTCTTTTCATCAAATCCCAACCAATCATTCCCTTTCCATGGCATCGCTCCTATCAAACCATCGGTAAGGGTAAACCAACCATTTCCTGAATAGCGCTCATCTGGAAGTGGATCAATCTCAATTGGCAAGGCAAGCGACGGATGAGACATCAGAGAATATGTGAATATTTTATCGGTATTTGAAGGATTTAAAACATAAGAATAGGTATGAAATCCCACAGATCGTTCAACGAACAAAGTATCCGAACTTCCAACTTCTTTCTCTTCCTTTAAAACACCCAACTGATCAAGGATAGAAACTTTTAATTTTCCATTTGTTAATGATGTACTGAATGTGATACCGACTTTATCCTTTTTAGGATGCAAACGCATTTCGGGATAGAAGATCGCCTTGGAGTAATTCACTTTTAAATCCTGCAGTTTTGGAAACTGATGTTGAAATAATACCTTTTCGAAATATTCAAAATCCGGTTTGTTCTGACACCATAGCACCTGAGCAAGAGCAAGCGCTCGCGGAAATGCCATATATTCGAGTTGCCTCATGTCCGGAATGTATTCCGTCCATAAATTCGCCTGAGCACCAAGAATATATGCCGCTTCATCCGGAGTAAGCTCTTCAGGTACCGGCTGGAATGCATATACTTTTTCCAGGGGAGTATATCCACCAATGGCAAGTGGCTCATTGCGGTCTTTGCTCTGATAGTGATCAAAATAGCAATATCCGCCCGGTGACATCACAGCATAATGCTTTTGTCTCGCCGCGGCGATTCCACCTTCAGCCCCACGCCAAGACATTACTGTGGCATTTTCAGACAATCCCCCTTCCAAAATCTCATCCCAGCCGATCAGCTTTCTTCCTTTTGAAGTAAGATATTCATCTACCTTGGCGACAAACCAACCTTGCAACTGCTCTTCATCGTGCAACCCATTTTCTCGAATAACTGCCTGACATTTCTTACACTTCTTCCATCTAACTTTTGGAGCTTCGTCACCGCCAATATGGATGTAAGTTGAAGGAAACAAATCTAAAACCTCATCCAGTACATTTTTTACAAAATCAAGGGTGGATTCGTGCATACAAAAAATATCATCAAACACACCCCATAATCCTGGGACAGGAAGCGATTCTCCCGAACAGGACAATGACGGATAAGCAGCAATTGCTGCTCTTGCATGACCAGGCATTTCAATCTCAGGTACTACGGTTATATAACGTTCAGCGGCATATGCAACGATTTCTCGAATGTCTTCCTGAGTATAAAATCCACCATAACGACTCTTGTCGTAGCTTCTGGGAGTTACTGAATAATGCCCAATGACTGTACTGTCGCGCCAAGCCCCGACCTCTGTCAATTTTGGATACTTCTTTATTTCAATTCGCCAGCCCTGATCGTCTGTCAAATGCCAGTGAAAAGTGTTGAATTTATAAAGTGACATTATGTCAATGAATCGCTTAACCTCTTGGACACTGAAAAAATGCCTACTCACATCCAAATGCATTCCTCTCCAGCCATATTTTGGAGCATCACTTATAAAACACTTTTGAAAATGAAACTTCCCCTCCGATTCTTCCATCAATTGAAACAAGCTAGTCAATGCGTAGAAGCAGCTTTCTTCAGAACTGTATTGAATAGTAATTCCACGATCAATCCGAAGACTGTAATAGTTTTTAGGAACATTTATAAGCTTTTTAAAATCCAATTGTTCGGAAACTGGTGTAAACACCACGAGCAGCCCCAATTCCTGAGTACATTTTTTAATCAGATACTCACGGATGGGTTCGGGAATCCCCTTTTCATTTATTGAGATCCTACCTTGCACTTCCAACACCCCATTCATTGGCTGATAGACAGAGGGAGTAGGAATAATTGGACACACCTGTTGCGAAAAAGAGGAAATCGACCAAACGAGCACTAAACATGAATTGGCTAAACGATTAAATATTTGCTTTGAAAGAAGTCGCTCCATTCGATCGGCTGAACTTTAAATAAACGTAAAAAACAATTAATCCTAGATTCGAGAGTCCCAGAAAACCCCATTGAGTAACGAATGAACTCAGCTCTTTTCCCAGAAGGTCGTTAGAATTGAACGAAAATCCGAGAACAAGAACACCAAATATGAGCCACAAATAACCTTTTTTTCTCTCAGAAAGCTCATTTAACATTCCAACCAATAATGGTATTGTCATGAGAAAATGTTGCGTATCAGTTTTAAAAACACTCGGCACAAGAGCCACCAGAAGGATCACCCACTCTATCGTTAGCATCCTGTGCAGACGCAATTTATCCACTAGGATGACCATAAATGCGCAAAATAAGACAAGAATTGCTACTGCGCCCTCCCCATCAAATCCAAAATATTGCTTGACAATTGCCCCTGCAGAATCATGGTTGACCTGATAATCTCCATGACGAAGTACCGCTGCAGCCCATTGTTGCCAAAGATCCATTCCGGTGAATAGAAATGTGATCAAGGAAATCCCCAAACCCAAAGAACAAACTCGTAAAAAGAATTTTAACTCATTGAATAAAAATGGAAAAAGCAGAATGACGAAAAAAGGTTTGAACAGAATCACCAGTGTAAAACAAACTGTAGCAAGCACAACCTTCTGATGTTGGATAAATATGAACCCCACAGATAAAAGCAGTAAAAGCTGCAAATTGATATTTCCCATGTGGAATTCCCGTACAACATGAATCGCAATAAGAGCAAAAGATCCCCATAAAATTCCTATTTTCTTAACCATTTTAAGGACTGGGTAAAATGTGAGCTTGTGTAATAAGATCAAACTTATGGTCAATCCAAGCCACGAGAACACTACATGAACCAATTGAGCGGCAAAATAAGGAAATCCCAACAAAGGAGTAAAAAGATACAGGACAGGGGGCGGATATTTAAACAACCCACTATTTAATCGATACGCATGTTCATAGGGACTTACACCGTTGAAATAATCTTTCACAGCGCCATAATACACATACAAATCATTTGTCCAGAACTTTCCATTTTTTATTTCAACAAAGGTCATCAAAGCGATAAAAAGAAGTGAAAACACCGAAAAAATGACGTAAGGCCTTTGTTTTACAATGCCTAAAAAGAAGTCTTTCAGCTCAGACATGGAAACCTTTTACATATTTCGACGGTACTGTCCACCCACCTCAAACAGAGCTGAAGTTATCTGTCCTAACGAAGCGTATTTGCACGTTTCCATGAGCTGTTCGAACATGTTCCCATTCTGGATAGCTGCCTCCTGAACTGCTTTGATTGCCTCTGTCGCCTTTTCAGAATTGGCATTGTGCAATCGCGACAACATATCGATCTGATATTGCTTTTCCTCCTCCGTAGCACGAATAACCTCCTTTGGGAGTATGGTAGGTGAGCCCTTGGAGCTTAAAAACGTATTGACCCCAATGATTGGGAATTCACCCGTGTGCTTCAATGTTTCGTAATAAAGTGATTCCTCCTGAATTTTGGAACGCTGATACATCGTTTCCATTGCTCCTAGCACCCCTCCTCTCTCAGTAATTCTGTCGAACTCAGTAAGTACGGCCTCTTCCACAAGATCGGTCAATTCTTCAATGATGAACGAGCCCTGCAATGGATTTTCATTTTTTGCTAGGCCTAATTCGCGGTTTATGATCAATTGAATTGCCATCGCTCTGCGCACAGATTCCTCAGTAGGTGTTGTAATAGCCTCATCATACGCATTGGTATGCAATGAATTACAATTGTCATAAATGGCATACAGCGCCTGAAGCGTTGTTCTGATGTCATTAAAATCAATTTCCTGTGCATGCAGGGAACGACCAGAAGTCTGAATGTGGTATTTCAACATTTGCGCTCTGGAATTGGCTCCGTATTTTCTGGAAAGTGCTTTCGCCCATACTCGTCGCGCTACTCTTCCAATGACAGCGTACTCTGGATCGATCCCATTGGAGAAGAAGAACGATAAATTTGGACCAAAGTCATTGATATCCATTCCTCTGCTGAGGTAATACTCGACATAGGTAAAACCATTTGCGAGTGTAAATGCCAATTGAGTAATCGGGTTGGCGCCAGCCTCCGCAATATGGTATCCTGAGATGGATACTGAGTAAAAATTTCGGACACCGTTATCAATGAAATATTGCTGTACATCCCCCATGAGACGCAACGCAAATTCCGTTGAAAAAATACAAGTATTCTGCGCCTGATCCTCTTTTAAAATGTCAGCCTGAACAGTCCCCCTGACTTGTTTTAGCGTATCTACCTTTATTTGAGCGTACACATCAGAAGGTAATACCTGGTCACCTGTAACCCCTAGTAGCATTAATCCCAACCCATCGTTTCCTTCAGGTAATTCGCCCTGATACTTCGGTCTTTCTACTCCTTTTACTTTGTAGATCTCACTGATTTTAGCCTCTACCTCAGCTTCCAATCCATTGGCTTTTATGTATTTCTCACAATTCTGATCGATTGCAGCGTTCATAAAAAAGCCAAGCAACATTGGCGCAGGACCATTAATCGTCATGGAAACAGAGGTCATTGCATGACTGAGGTCAAAACCGGAATACAATTTTTTCGCATCATCCAAACAACAAATGGACACTCCCGAGTTTCCGATCTTCCCATATATATCAGGTCGCAAATCAGGATCATTGCCGTAAAGTGTCACTGAATCGAACGCAGTAGAAAGTCGTTTTGCCGGCATCCCCAGTGACACATAATGAAATCGTTTATTCGTGCGTTCTGGTCCGCCCTCTCCGGCAAACATTCGGGTAGGGTCTTCTCCTTCCCTTTTGAAAGGGAACAATCCGGAAGTAAACGGAAATTCACCTGGAACGTTTTCCTGAAGTGTCCATCTCAAAATATCTCCCCAACCTGTGTATTTTGGTGTGGCGACCTTTGGTATTTGCATGTGTGACAGCGATTCTGTATGCGTAGCAAGCTTTAGAACTTTGTCACGCACCTTGAACTCAAATTCAGGATTTTTATAAAGTGTTTTCTTTTCTTCCCATCGTTGAATTATTTCCCAGTTTTTGGGATCAAAATTGAGCTTCACATTCTCAAATACTTCCTGTATGGCTTTGATTAAACGATCTTTATCCTCAACATCAGACGATTTAAGTGTTTCAATAGAAGAAAATAATCCTTGCAGTCGATTGGCCACTGCAACCTGCTCCTCTACCCATTTATCGTAGGACCGGTTATTTTCGGAGATCTCAGAAAGATACCTTGTTCGTTCAGGTGGTATCACGAAAATCTTCTCGGACATTTCACGAGTGATCTCGAAAGTTGAATTCAAAGGAGCGCCCGTTTTGGTGACTACCTTATCCATGATCACCTTATACAGGGTATTCATTCCAGGATCATTGAATTGTGAGGCAATCGTCCCATAAACAGGCATGGAATCAACATTTTCGTCCCAAAGATTATGATTTCGCTGGAATTGCTTTCGAACATCCCGAAGTGCATCAAGAGCACCTCGCTTATCGAATTTATTTAACGCAATAACATCCGCAAAGTCAAGCATATCAATCTTTTCAAGTTGGGTAGCCGCACCATATTCAGGAGTCATTACATAGAGAGAAACATCCGAATGATCCAAAATCTCAGTATCGGACTGACCGATTCCGGAAGTTTCAAGAATGATCAGATCATATGCCGCAGCTTTCAAAATTGTAATCGCCTCCGACACATGTTTTGAGAGAGCAAGATTGGATTGCCTGGTCGCAAGTGAGCGCATGTAGACCCTATCACTTTTTATGGCATTCATACGTATGCGGTCGCCCAACAAGGCACCACCTGTTTTTCGCTTGGAGGGATCTACTGAAACAACAGCAATTTGTTTGTCTTTAAAGTCAATTAAAAAGCGGCGAACCAACTCATCCACCAGCGAGGATTTACCTGCTCCTCCTGTACCGGTGATACCCAAAACTGGTACTTGAACCAAGGATGCCTGATCAGCAATATTTTTTAAATGCTCACTCGCCTCTAACGGAAAATTTTCAGCTGCCGAGATGCAACGCGCAATCGACGGAACGTGTTTAGCACTTAATTGAGACAATTCAAGTTGAAGATCCTTTCCAACTGGAAAATCACATTTACTCACAAGGTCATTGATCATTCCTTGTAATCCCATAGAACGTCCGTCATCCGGGTGGTAAATACGTGTTATTCCATATGCATGAAGCTCTTCAATTTCTGAAGGAAGAATTGTCCCTCCACCTCCACCAAAAATTTTAATGTGAGGGGCTCCTTTTTGTTTCAGTAAGTCAAACATATATTTGAAATACTCCATGTGTCCTCCCTGATAGGAAGTCATGGCAATGGCCTGAGCATCCTCCTGAATTGCACAGTTTACCACTTCTTCCACGCTGCGGTCATGTCCCAAATGAATGACTTCACATCCGGTGGATTGAATGATCCTTCTCATGATGTTAATGGCAGCATCATGTCCATCAAATAATGAGGCCGCAGTAACAATACGTATTTTGTTAACTGGTTTGTAGGGTGCAACGTTCTCCATTCTTACGTTTAATTTGAGTATGTAAAGTTAATAAAACCGCATAAAAACATGGTCTCAACGAAGACTTATTATAGACTTGGAGAGCTCTAAAAAATAAGGGAAGATACGCAGAGCACTAAGTATAACTACTCAACACGGCTTAATCAGAACAACCTAATTTTCATTTGGAATCACATTTTTATTTCTTAACTGTTGCTCACATGCTCAACTTTGTTTCAAATAAAAAAACAAAGTCATGAAAACAATTATCAAAAACGCAACTGCAACAAGTCCATTTCTAGAATTGAATGGTGAAAAAGGCAAGATAACAATTAACGGTAGAGCTATCGATTACAATCCAAGTGATTTCTGGAACTCTATTTTCAATTGGGCAACTGATTATATGGAGAGTTCATCCGAAGCAATCACCATCAATCTAAATTTTGAGTACATCAACACATTGAGCACAAAAAAGCTTTTTACATTACTCAAACTCATTGAATTCAATGCCGGTAAGAAAATGAACATCAAAATAAACTGGATTTGTGACATGGATGATGAAGACATGATTGAACTTGGAGAAGACATCAACTCACTTTTGACGTGTAAAATGAATTTTGTTTGTTCGTACGAATTATTTGGATGCAGTCCAGAGGCGAATGCTGCATAATTAGATCTGAACGAATTTACCTCCCGAGAGCTTAAACTTCATTTTACCAATTTTGATTGTTTTGCCTTCACCGACTTTTGCAATATCCATTAGGTCCTCCTCCATCGTATGGATGGATCCTCCGGTTGCCCTAACAAGATCCAGGTAAAGAACATTTAATCGGTCGTATACCCCACAGATAATCACTTTAACCGGAACCTTCTCCTTTTTTAGGAATTCGACAAGTTGCATGTCGCACGGATCTTCCCAATTATCAGCTATCAATACCACGTTTTCTTTGTTTTCCGGGTATTTTTTGATTGCATAACAGATTGCTTCCAGGTCATTTTCCATATGTTCACCCTGACTCATCGCTTTAAAGGCAGTTTTAATAACCTTCTCTGAATTCGTTGTTTCAATAGTCCAAATTCCTGAGGTATCGAGGCTTTTGGTTTGATCATTACTCTTCTCATCGTTATCATTGAAGAAAACCACTTGTTTAAATGTTTTCAATTTCTGGTTTGCCTTGATCCATAAGAGCAATTGACCTGTATACGGAGCCATGCTACCCGTTACATCGCAAACCACAAGCATTTCTTTCCACGAGCTGTTGCGGGTAAATACTTTCAATAAAGTGGAGTCTGTTGGTTTGACACGCCCTTCTACCACATCCATAATTTCCATATTCTCTTCCGCATAACTAGGCATTGGACGATAGTAAATCACGAATCCGTGAAAATAATTTGACATGGCAGATGCGCTTTTCACTCCTGTCTGCTTGACCAATTGCCATTTTACGACCTGACTGTTAAATGCAGAGGGAAGAAATTGAAGTAATTCAAGGATCCGCAGCCGATTCAATTCTGTAAAATCTGCATCTTGTGGGTAATCAGAATACACGAGATCTACACTAACAACCGTTTGTTGCGTTAATTTTTTGAGTTCTTCTATGTTTTGAATAGTGTGATCCCCGGGATTCATTTTGAATTTAACGAAGGGGAAACCAGATGTATTCGGCTTATACTTATCCACTTCCACGGTATCTTTGAAATAGATATACTCTCTGATATTCATTTGAGAGAACCCGGCCATTCTTACCAAGAACAACGCGACAAATAGTGCAAACAATCTTTTCATACTCCCAAAACATTGGAAGTGCTAAAAAGTAACAGAACTTAAAATCGTACGATAAGTTTTAGATTGAATCTTCTCTGCGTGAGATAGTTGGGAACAGAATAGTACCTTCCCTCGACATCCTGAACCCATTGTTTGGAAAGTACATTATTAATTCCCAAAAGATTAAATACCTCGAACGAAAGAATGGCATCCGTAAAATTCTTCGACCAAAAGGTAACCTTGGAACGTTTTTTATATAAAAAATCATAGGACATTCCGAGGTCAACCCGAAAATACGATTTCATTCGAAGCGTGTCTTTATACCTTGAGTGATCCGGGGGACCATATGGCAATCTAGAGCCAAACTGCAAACCCATTTGCACACTAAAACTCTCATAACCTGGCATTTGATCTTGAATAAGTGCACCAAAGTTTAGAAGCTGATCCGTAGGACGAGGGATAAATCCTGGTTGGATGGTTGCACTGTCCGCAATTACCTGATCGTCGCTGTATCCAAAGATAATTCGTTCTCCTGCTGCATTGTAATAGACCTTGTATTCATCCGTGAGTACATTCTCCTTGGTTGACATCAATCCCATTTTGAAGAAAGATTCAATTCCTTCCACAAACTGACCATGCAAATTCAAATCCAGTCCATATGCGTAGGCAACCGCCTCATTGTTGGCACAATACCTGGTGCGAACATTATCAATTTCGTAAGGATTCACATCCCACAGATACTTAAAATAGGCCTCAGCAGAAAACTTAAAAGGTACTTCCCTTCCCCACATATTGAAGTAAACGTCTGAACCGGTAATAATATGAAAAGATTTTTGTGAACGCACATTCAGATTCAGCTGGCCATCAAACGTTCTGAATTCCCTGTAAAAAGGTGGTTGATAGTACAACCCTGAAGCCAAACGCCACCGCACATCTCTGCGCGTCACCCTGCCTTTGTCGTACATGTAAACTCGGGGAAAGTATGTCAATGAAATTCGGGGCGTTATAAAATATTCATCATTCACAGAAACATACCCACCACGGACACCAGCAGCAAAAGCCCATTTGGAATTAGACTCCCTGATCGTGTCAGTAAGGGTCTCTACAGTTTTTCGACGTGTAATTCCCTTTTTTTCTGAAACTGTAACAGCATAATTTCTCTTGATGTCAGACCACGAGGCATTGAGCTGAGCATATGCCGTAGCTCTGAATCCTGTAAGTTCAAGCCTGCCTTTAATCGTTTCATACAATTCTACCACATCGGGCGATGACTGCGGTTGACTGTATCCTGCAGAATCGATCATTCTCCATTCACTCAAGGTGTCACTGAATTGATCTCTTTGGACATTTGCCCCCCATAAAAAAGAATGGTTTAAAAAGGTGTTTTGAGATTCATTCCGAAATCCGTTTTTCCATTGATGTTTTCCTGAATGGTATACATTAAGAATTGTGGCATTAAGTCGGTTTCGAGAGTGATTTAGAAACGTACCGATGCCCAGAACATCAATAGAATCCCCGTAATTTTCTTTCGAAGGATCTTTTTCAAGCTCATTGATGTAATATTGTCCCTGAATATCGAAGTATTCTCGCTCATCGGTATTGAAAATAGTTGCGAAAAAATCCAGATTCGTTCGCTTATTTGGAGTCCACTTTAACGATGTCCCCCCCATCATAGTCTGAAATCGAGATTTTTCCTGACCATCGAAATAGATCATGAACGAATACGCTTCGTTCGCCGTTCCAAAATCTGTTCGCTGTGTTTCAGGCGCAAAACGGTACTCATTGCTTGAAAAATGTCCGATCAACGACCAAGTAACCTTTTCTGTCAGAGAATAATTGGTCAGTATTTGTGCGTCCCAGAAAACAGGATTGTATGCTCCTTTAGCAGGAAGTGCATTCAATAAATATCCATTTGCACGGTACCTTGCTCCAGCAAGAAAGTTAAACCGTGAGCTTGGAGCGTGTTCTATGTGCGACTCAACTCCCAGGGCCGAGGCCATTACCGAACCATGAAATGAATTTGGGCGGCGGTAAGCAATATCAAGCACAGAACTCAAGCGATCCCCATATTGTGCGTCAAACCCGCCCGCTGAGAAGCTCACCGATTCAACAAGTGCACTGTTTATAAAGCTCATACCTTCTTGCTGCCCGCTTCGCGTGAGAAAAGGACGATAAATCTGGAAACCATTTACATAGACCAAGTTCTCATCGTAACTGCCGCCCCGCACATTGTAATTGCTCGTCAACTCATTGTTAGATACCGCCGCGGTGGTATAAACCAAAACCCGTTCATAGCTGCCCATTGGTATGTTTTGCGCATCGATTCTTGGTAATTTGGGAATCTCGAAGGGATCTTGCCTGCGTGCCTCAACAGCAATTTCCTGAATGCTCACAAAGTCGAATTTGATATCTGCAATTCGCTGAAAAGGCTCATTCCCCACTAACACAAATCTTTCAACCCGAAATTCATTGAGTCTGAACACAATTTTTGCTTTCTGACCGTAGGCTAACTTAAGCCTGAATTGCCCCTCCGTATCTGTAAATTGAATCTCTGAAGAATCAGGTGCTACGAAAACAGCGACCAACTCCAGAGGCTTCCCCCTTTTATCTGTGCAACGCCCTGTAACGATTGCCTCCTGTGCCCAAAAAGACAACGAGAAAAAAAACAATCCTATGAACAAAATTACTTTGGACATGAAACAAAGGTAGCACTACAAACGCAAGAATTGAAGGATTATTTCTGTACCTCCATTAGGATGAGTAAATCCGGATCCAATGGATCTATTGCATGGTAAAGTTTATCAATTCGTTCTGAAATTTTTCCATCGGGACACATCGAAAAAATATTGAGAACGCGTTCTTGCATCATTCCATCTGGAAACAGTCGCTCATAAATGGCGTCAATAGCAAGTAATTGATCCTCATTTTTTTGTTTAAGGACCTTAATTAGCCTCGATTGAATGGCTTCAATTTGATTTTTAATGCGAGCTATTTCCGCTCCGGCATATTTTTCTAACCCGGGGTCAATTGAAGTTATTTTACTCATCAATTCTGTGGACAGCGCGTCAGATGCTGCAGAAATATCTGTAAAATCAAGCTCTTCAGATGCTTGCTCTTTTAGCTTCCTACGTTTGAGGTCCTCCTTGTCTGAAAATAACTCCTCGAGCAAAAGACCTGACTTATTCATTTTTTTATGAATAATCGAGTCAATGTACAACACCGAGGTTCGTGTCTGAACCAATGGAAAAGGAACTTCAACGGCATCAAATACACCTTTGAGCTGGAGCCAATAGGATACTTCACCGACTCCGCCGACATAACAGATATTAGGCAAAATATATTCCTGATACAACGGACGTAAAACGACATTCGGAGAAAAGCATTCCGGGTGTTCGTGTAACATATCAAGCAATTGTTTTTCAGAAAGAAGCCCTTTATCCTCAATATAAAAGCCTGTCTCTTCTGAAAGAATTTTAACTCGTTTTAAACCATTTATATAGAACAAGTTAATATTATTTGGTTTAACCTGTACTTTAAATCCTTCTTGCTTTAATTTGTCGGTGGACAAGTTGACCGCATCGAAAGAAAACTTACTCAGAAGTTCTTTTTCCAAAACCGAAACAAATGTCCTTTTCAAATCTTTATGATCGGCATTCAGACAGAGCAACCCATACTTACCAAAAAGCTTGTTAACCAGATTAAAAGTCGCTTCAGCAAGGTTCTTGCCCTGATATGCGCTTAAAAGAAGATCTATTTCGTCGAGCTCATTGGATTTGAAAAGCAACCTCAGCTCCGACTTTAGGGATTCCAAACCTTCAACAGTCATTCTTCCGACAGCTCCATCCTGATCTGTTTCCCATCGGATCTTCCTTCCAAAAACATCCACTTCACGAATTTCCTCAAGGTCATGATCTTCTGAAGCCAACCAAAAAACAGGTACAAAATGATGCTCTTTGAATTTGTCGCTTAAGAGTTCGCAAAGTTTTATCGTATGTAAAATCTTGTAAACAAAGAACACCGGCCCGGTAAACAGGGATAACTGATGACCAGTAGTGATGGTATATGTATTTGATTCTTTTAGCTTATTCAGGTTAAAAGAAACATTTTGTGACCGTTCCGCTTTTGCGTATTGCTCTTCGAATACCCGCTGAAGAAGATCTCTTTTTTCCCCAGAAAACCATTTTTGTTTCAAGGATGCCTGTCGCTCGATCGTTTCCAATGAAAATACATTCTCCAAAAATGGAAGAAACGTATCTTGATTGTATGTCAAAAGCAATTGTTGTTCACTAAACAAACCCGTCTCTCTTCTATCGATCTTAAACTTTTGCATCAGAACAAAAATACACATCCCCTTCATCTATGCTATGTTATTTCACGTAAATTCAATTAAAAGGGGGGTGATTTGTATATTTGTACCACAAAATAAACTCATTTATGGAAGCACTAATCAAAACCAACAAAGGCACCATGCGTGCAGAATTATATAACACAGAAACCCCAAACACTGTGGCAAATTTTGTGAAGCTGGCAAAAGAAGGGTATTATGACGGACTGAAGTGGCATCGGGTCATTCCGGACTTTGTCATTCAGGGAGGATGTCCAAATTCGCGTGACGGAGCCAATGGAATTCCCGGAACAGGTGGACCAGGTTACCAGATAAACTGCGAGGTAAACACCGATAAGCAACATCATGAAAGAGGCGTTCTATCAATGGCACATGCCGGACGAAATACAGGTGGTTCCCAATTTTTTGTGTGTCACTCCAGAAACAATACAGCTCACCTGGACGGAAATCATACCTGCTTTGGGAAAGTAATTGAAGGTTTGGATGTTATCGATGATATCAGGCAGAACGATACGATTGATTCTATTGAGATTGTGGAGTGAAGCTCAAGGGTTCAAGGGTTCAAGAGTTCAAATTGTCGAATAAGCAAATTGTTTAATGGACAATGATACAATGGACAATGAGGCAATGGTTTAATGGACAATTAGACAATGGTTCAATGAACAATGAGTTTATGGTTCAAATTGTTGAATTTTTGAATTTTTTAATGTTTAATGTGGGGAACGGGGAATTGTCAATTCTAAAATTCTTTAAATGTCAATTAACAAAAGATGTACAACTGAAATTTCAGAAGTTTTAAACAATTGTCAGACGTCTGAACTCAATCCACTATTTTTGTTGAAATGAGCGATTTTATTGTTTCTGCACGTAAATACAGACCACAAACGTTTGATACGGTTGTAGGACAATCCTCGATTACCAATACCCTTAAAAATGCAATACGCACGGGACATTTGGCTCAGGCGTTTCTTTTTTGTGGGTCCAGAGGTGTCGGTAAGACAACAACTGCACGTATTTTAGCCAAGACCTTAAACTGTTTCAATCGAACAGAGAATATTGAGGCCTGTGACCAATGTGATTCCTGTGAATCATTCAAAACAGGTTATTCTTTGAACATTACGGAACTGGATGGTGCTTCAAACAATGGCGTGGAAGAAATGCGAACATTGATTGAGCAGGTTCGTATCCCTCCTCAGCTCGGAAACTATAAAGTATACATCATTGACGAGGTGCACATGCTGTCACAGTCTGCATTCAACGCATTCCTGAAAACACTCGAAGAACCTCCAAAACATGCTATTTTCATTCTTGCCACGACTGAAAAACATAAAATCATCCCCACCATTTTGTCGAGGTGTCAAATTTTTGATTTTGCCCGTATTAAAGTTAAAGATATTGCCGATCACCTAGCCTCAGTTGCAGCAAAAGAAGGAATTACAGCAGATCCGGAAGCGCTCCACCTCATCGCTCAAAAATCGGATGGAGCACTGCGAGATGCACTTTCAATCTTTGATCAAATTGTCACATTCACAGGCACGACCCTAACCTATAAAAGTGTTCTTGAAAATCTGAACATGCTTGATTTCGATTATTACTTTCGAATCGTTGAAAGCGTGAACAAAGAGGATATTGCATCGTGTTTATTATTAATGAATGACATTGTTGAACGTGGTTTCGATACACACAACTTTATCATAGGACTGGCGGATCATTACCGAAACCTTCTGGTTTGCAAGGACATGCGGACAGCAGTATTACTGGAGGTTGGCGAAAACCTTGAACAGCGCTACGTTGATCAGTCAAAGCAAATCGATTCAGGAATTCTCCTCCGCGCACTTGGCATTTTGAGTAAAACAGATGTAGACTACAAGACATCGAAAAATCAGCGATTACTTGTTGAACTAGCACTCATGCAACTTTGTTCCCTTGGTCAGGAGCAGGAAAAAAAAAATCCCTGACGGAGCACGCTGAATTGATTCCTTTCCCAAATCAAAATTTAAGAGAGAAAGTATCATCTACACCAAAGGCAGTTGCGCCCTCTGTCAGGCAACCTGTTCTCCCTCAAAAACCAGAACCAAAAGTTGTCACAGCACCAACCGGTCAGTTGAACACCACCAATATTTCCATTAAAAAACTGATCGATAAAAAGGAAGAAGAGGCCGCCACACACAGCCTAAGAGGCGATTTACCAAAAGAATCTTACAGCTTTGACCACATTAAAATGCTTTGGCGACGTTATGCTTTTATCGTGAAAGAACAAGGGCTAGAAACGTTCTACAATGCCCTAATCAAGCGCGATCCGAAAGAAAAAGATGAGCATGTTTTTCAATTAGAGCTGGACAATCAGATTCAGATTGATTACATAAACGTTCACCTCTCTGATTTCGTAGATTACCTTCGAAAAGAGGTTAAAAACTACCATATCGGTATTGAGTTGACATTAAGTGATAATCCTGAAGAAGAAGTCAAATACCTGACAGGGAAAGACAAATTCGCGGCAATGGCTCGAAAAAATCCAAACCTTCACACGTTAAAGAACCTTTTCAATCTTGATATCGAATTCTGATCAGAATTTGACTCGGAATTGAATGGTAATATCAGATTTTACGTTCCCATTGATTTGTTCAGCCCCGGAGCTAAGTTCAGAACGATTGGTATAAATGAAGTTACCGTAGCGCAACCAAAGATCGCAGTGCTTGAGAAATGAATAACGCAACAAGATATATGCCCTACTTCCCTGATAATAGTAAGACGGAACAGAAAAAACATACAGTGCATTGTTCTCAAAGGAATAAATTCTTGTATCGTAGCTATCCGTATCAAACAAAGCATAACGAAAAGTAAGATCGAAGGGAAGTTTTTTTGGTTTGAATAAAATATCCTGCGTGAAAAGTAACCCGTCTTCAGTTGCATTGCTCAATCGGTCAATTGTCACATATTCGATTCTGGATTTTACGGTTATTGCCTCACTAACAATATAACTTAAGTTGAATCTATAGTTTCTCTGAACTACATCTTCCAGAGGAGTAACAGCGCCTTCGTATTCACGGGAATTCTTCTGGCGCACTTGTTGCCGGAAACGAGCATAGATTTCCAATTGTTTGGTTGGCTTGTAGGATGGCTGAATTAAAAATTCATAACCTGAAGACGGAGCATCGACCTGGTATTTCATCCATGGAAAAGAGAATACATCCGCATACGTATTCAGAGACCAAGTTGGACTGAATTTCAATTTCATGGCCGCATACACTCCTTTTTCATTCTGGGTATTACTGCCTTCCGAAAATCCATTGTTGTAAAACGTCTGATACCCTCGTTGATAATCCCGGTAAAGCAAACTGAAAGAGGCTCGTGCATCCGGTGAGAAGAGAATCCCATGAAGATTAGCCCAACTGCCATTGTAAGAGGAGCGCGCAGCTTCTCCGAAGAAATTAAAATTCCTGAACACGTAAGAATAATCTGCACTGAAGGAAAAAAGTTCTTTTCCCCTGAAATCAAATTGGTTGTATGGCTGCACTGACTTGTTGAACTCCTTGTTGTATCCCTGATAAATCCCAGCTGCTCCCAAGCTCAAATTTCCCTTTCTGTATCGAAGATTTGCGCCGGCAATATTTTCCGTAAGCGCATTTTTGCGTTCAAGTTCTGAATTCGTTCGGTGTAAGCCAGACAAATTTATCGATGAAACAAACTCCAAGTCATCGAATAACGAATCTGAAATCACAGAAGCATCCACCATTTTCGAGGAAGCAAACAACAATGCGGAAAAAGGTCCGAAGCCAAGATCAACAGCTGCACCACGAAGAAACCTTGTTTCGTCAACAGAGGTATAAGGCCGGATGGGATTGGCCGTTCGCTTTACATTCGTTACATCAGCTGTTTTACCAAATGCATATCCGGACCATAAATTCAAGCCCTGCCCTATCTGAATCTGATAATCCCCCAAAGCAACAGACTTGAGGTATTTGCCTCCTTTGTAAAAGGCATGTGCTGAATAGAAATCAAATCCATTGGGCTGGGTGCCACGAAAGAATTCTTCTCCAGGATCTTTTTCCGCCGTAAAACCTATGCTGATATTAGTTTTGTAGCTGTACCTGAATCGTGTGTAATAACGATCCGGATTGCCGTAGTAATACGAATTACTGTTCGCAAGCAATGAATCGGATACGTTTTGGTAACCATTTTTTTCCTCAGGTGTTCTTTGGTATCGGGCATACCACTCAAAATCCCCTTGTTTAAGAGCCTCTTTAAAGCTGATGTGCAAATTCTCAAGACGGTCATCCACCCGAATAAAGGGCAACACCAATTGAATCGTTTGCATGTCCCAATACGCAAGACTTTGAAGCTCGTATATTGTGAGTAATTTGCCATGCACACGAATATGCAACATTAAATCCGCAATCTGAATATCTGTAAGTAAATTCAGTTCTTGCAGCTCCTCGGTGGAAGTATTGTTAATGTTGATCGGATGTTCGTAACAATAATTCAGTGCCTCGATAACATTCGTTAAATCAATGTCCTCAGACTCAAGTTGCTCGGAAATAAATTCGATCCGCTGCTGAATGACCTCACTTTTATCTTGTGCATAACTCATAGTAATCGCACACACCCCAAGAAGACAAAGACAATATTTCAACAGCCCATTCACTTACTTTCCGAGAATTGTTAAGCCCACATGAGGTGACCAACCCAATTGCTGGTGATAGGCACTCCCGAGGTCAAGTTGAACGTTTTTCAGTTTATAACCGAAACCAACAGTTAATTCAACGGGTTTAGTTGAAACTCCGCACCTAAAAAAGAATGGTTTGGCGATTGCATACTCCATCCCACCCTTCAATCGCAATGGATGGTCTAAGTCTTTTTCTGCTTCAGCAACAACCATGAATTTATCTGAAAACCTGTAATTCGTTCCTAAACGCATCAACGTAGAAAAACGATCATCCTGATAATCAGAAAGCTTGGCTCTTCCCAGATTGAAGACGCTCATACCCATGCTCCATCGTTCTGTCAGAGAAAAAAACATCCCAAACTCAGCAGTTACCGTTTGCTTTGAACCGTAGACCTCTGACAATCTCAAGCTCTGATAATTCAACTGAACACCTGCCATGAGTTTTTCACTCAGCTTCATGCTGTAGCCCAAGCCACTTCTTAAGGTCCTATAATTTGTAAATCCATAGGATTGCACACCCATTGAGATAACGCCCTTTTTCAGAGGTTGTGCATATACAAATCCCTGTGATTGAAGTTCTCTCAATAGAAAACGATTTTCGTAAGACACTCCAATAGAAAGTTTATCCACCCCCGCTAAAGCACCTGGATTGTGGTGATATGCCCACGCATCCGAAAGAGAGACAGAGGCATTTGCCATTGAATTGGACCGAGCTCCCACCGGAAGCCATCCCTGAGACAACATAACGACAGGCAAAGCCATGCAGAAAAGCAGTGTAGTTTTAAGCATGTTTAAATTTAGTTTTTTTATTGAAACCATTTGAATATTCGACAATTTGAGTATTTGAACATTTGACAATTTGACAATTTGAACATTTGACAATTTGAATTTTAATGCGGTAGCATTTTCTTAAATTCTTCTGCACTGCTCAAGCAAAAAGGTTCCTCCGCGGCTAGCATGTCCATAATTCGAACTATTTCGGGGTATTGTTCTGCTTTGATCTCATGAATTAGCGCTCGAGAACCTATGAGCTGGACCTCTCTGAAATGACGTTCATCAAGGATCTCATAAAAACATCTGTTATTACTGAGTTTTCGGTATTGAGGAAAGTCCGTATTTTTAACTGCCATGAATTAAAGATACAACAGTGGCGAAAAACTGCTCTATGACCAAAAAAGAAAAAGCACGATTCATCATTGAAGAGCTTGAAAAACTGTATCCGGAAACACCAGTTCCCCTGTACCATTCCGATGCGTTTACTCTTTTGATTGCAGTTTTATTATCAGCCCAGTGTACAGATGAGCGCGTGAATAAGATCACACCTGCCCTGTTTAGAAAAGCACGTACGCCAGAAGACATGGTAAAATTGTCTGTTGAAGAGATCCGTGAGATCATTAGACCATGCGGGCTTTCTCCGAGAAAATCACAAGCTATTTTCGATCTTTCCCACATCATTCTCGATAAGCACGAAGGAATGGTTCCTGAAACGTTCCATGACCTGGAAGAATTGCCGGGAGTTGGACACAAAACAGCTTCTGTCGTGATGGCGCAGGCCTTTGGCGTCCCGGCCTTCCCCGTGGATACGCACATTCACCGCTTACTCACGCGCTGGGGAATCAGTTCCGGTAAAAATGTAGAGGAGACTGAACGGGAAGCCAAAAAAGTTTTTCCAAGGGAAAAATGGAACAAGTTGCACCTGCAAATTATTTTTTACGGACGAGAATTCTCCCCAGCAAGAAGTCCAAAACGAGAAAAGGACTTCATTACCTCAACGATAGGAACCAAAAAAGCGTTAAAAGAATTGATGTGAAAAAGGTGTACGTTAGTTACTGTCTGTTTTTAATGCTTGCGATAGTCGTGACATTTGCATGCAGCATTTATGCTCAGCATAAAAACCTTTCTTTACGTGGAGATTTGCACTTCGGGGCCGTGCTTCCTGAATACAGCAATTTTGTTTATCTTGTGAACGAACCGGTTTTTTCAGGAGAAATCAGTCTAGTGAAACAATCTTTTGGAAAAAATCCCTTTCAGAACGTATCTGTTGGTTCCCATCTGAATGTACATTTCAACTTTAAACTTGGCACAAAACTAAAGCTAAGCTCCACAACCTGGTTGAATTCAGGAGTGTCTTTTACGCATTATTCCAATGCCAACATGTCGGAACCTAACCTCGGACTGAACCTCGCCACCTTGTATACGGGATTAACTCAAATTATCCATCCGACACCGGAGCGAATTAACGTGCCCGACGAGGCCCATCAGCCAAAACATGAATTTGCCTTTATTCTCGCTGCCGGAGGCAAACACACGAGAGCGTTGCAATCCACGGTTTATTTCACATCCTCTGCATCAATCGAATACAAACATCACTCTTTTAAGAAATTACACTTTGGAGGAGGATTGGATCTATCCTACGATTCATCCACAGAAACAGAAATGAGTGCTCCGGGAAAAAACGATTACAAACCGGCGTATGATTACCGAACAGGAATTCATTTTTCGCAAGAATTGGTCTATGACCGTTTCAGCTTCATCCTGCAAGAGGGCTTATATTTTGGACTCACAGATCAGGTTAGCAAAAGTCCGATGTACAATCGCGCTATTTTAAGATGGAAATTGAACCCTTCTTTTTTGGTGCATGTTTCGATGCGTTCACACCTTCACATTTTGGAATATCCCGAAATAGGATTCGGGTATTTTCTCCTAAAACAAAGGCATGAGAAATAAGTATATATACATATTTTTGATTGCAATTAGCTTCTTGATTTCATGCAAGAAAGAACAGTCGGAATCCATAAGGATTGTTCCATTAAACTCGTTCGATACACTCACGCTGAACAGTGTATTCGATGTAGAGCTCATTCAAGACACGATGAATTCCATTGAGATTTTGGGAACTGAGAGATCCATTCAAAATGTGTTTATTGAACAAGAAAACGAACATCTCAAGCTTACCAACACATCCAAAGGAAATTTTCTTCAACCATCAAAGAACAAGATTCAACTCAAGATCCATACAGACGGCATCCATTTGATAAAAACGAATGAAACATGTTATATCCATTCATCAACCCCATTAACCGGCGAAGAAATAGGCTTGGTTATGGCCAGCAAGTTAAATGAAGCCAATCTCGTGCTCGATTGCGGCTCTTTCTACTACTGGAACAATTTCCCCTGTGGAGGGAAAATCACCTTAGCAGGAAATGTTAACGACTTAAAGCTCTGGAATGTGGCCTTGATGGCAGTCGACGCGCAAGCACTTACGAGCAACACCGCACTCGTTGAAAACGGATCCAAGGGAGATATTAAGCTTACGTGTTTGCAACAACTTACGTGTGCTTTGCGCGGGGAAGGAAATATTTATCTATGGGGCAATCCGGCATCAGTTACCGTTACAGAACAAAGCTCGACTGGAAAACTAATCAAACAATAAACGCATGCAAAGTAAAGCCACCACTGTAGAGCACTACCTCGCCGAACTTTTGGAAGACAAAAGGAAGATCATGCAGAGACTGCGTGAAACGATCCAGACAAATATTTCAAAAGACACCGAAGAAACCATGCAATATGGAATGATCACCTATGTGATTCCTTATTCGGTTTATCCACCCGGGTACCATTGTGCACCCAAACAGCCACTCCCCTTTATTTCGTTGGCCGCGCAAAAGAATTTCTTTGCATTTTACCACATGGGCATGTATGCCAAACCGGAATTATTGAATTGGTATACGGAAGCATATGAGGGCATCATGAAACGCAAACCGGATGTGGGAAAAAGTTGTATCCGTTTCAAAAAAGCAGAACAT
The DNA here is from genome assembly GCA_021298235.1 of Cryomorphaceae bacterium. Next base: position 29,483 of record JAJTDX010000021.1, read on the forward strand.
ATTTCCTTTGAGCTTCTTACTGAGTTAGTCAAGCGGATGACAGCTTCTGAATGGATCGAATTGTATGAGAAGAATTTTAAACGGGGATAGATAATTCTTTTACATCAAGATCCACAAACAAAAGAATAATTCAATTAAAAATTCCAAAAGCTCATTTAATTACGTCAACTTTTCGCTACACCTTTGTTCGCATTACCAAAAGCAGGTCATACCATCACAGACAAATGAGCTTATGAAGAAGATGAAAACTTCTTCATAAGCTCGGAAAAGGAAACAGATTGCAACTTATCTTTGAAAACGGAAAGTTAAAGAAAGGATGGCCCTATTGGGATTAAGAGATGTTGAACTATGAAAATGCAGGAACTACAATTGTTGGAAAGTTTTATCGTTGTGGTGAGCTACATTGTTCTGATATTCCTTATCCGAACGATCATTAGCAAAACACTAAAGAATACCCCTTTAGAAAGAGCGCGAAGAAAGATCATCATCAAAGGCTTACATTTATTCACCACGATCATTGCCCTAACTTTCCTCGCCGGGATTTGGGGTTTCAAACAGCATGAAATTGCTGCTTTTGCGAGTACCATTCTCACAGCATTAGGTATCGCCTTTTTTGCACAATGGTCCTTGTTATCCAATATCACCTCCGGAATCATTCTTTTTTTCAATCATCCGTTGAAGTCGGGAGATACCATTCGTGTGCTCGATAAGGATTGTCCGTTTGAAGGAGAGATTACCGGATTGACTTTCTTTTTCGTTCATCTTAAAACGGTTAGCGGCGAGATTATAACAATTCCGAACTCCTTGATCCTTCAGAAGTCCATTTCTGTTATTGAAAAAAAGTAGAAGAATGGAGCAACTGAGGTCAACCAAACAATTTTACAAAAAATTCCTAAAACAATACTGCAACGAAAGAAGCAACTTTCTGACTGCGTTCAGCATCGTGTTGTCGCTGCTATTTTCCTTGACATTTTGTTGTTATGGCCAATCGGATAGCACACAAATAAATCATAAAAATTTCATGGGATTCTCACCATTAAGTGATACCCTATCAGAAGAAAAGAATGGAATCTTCGTTCTTCCTCTTCTTTATTACACCCCTGATACACGTTGGGCTGCAGGTGCAGCAGGAGTATACTATTTCAAGTTTAAACCAAAAACGGAAAGTGAGGAAAAAACACGCATGTCTTATGTCCAGTTTTTGGCAGACTATACGCAAAACAGGCAGCTTGACATTTGGGCCACATGGAATATCTTCACCCGCAATGAGAATTATCTGTTTAAAGGCGATATTCGTTTCCGGGATTTTCCTGATCGTTTTTACGGTTTAGGAAATAATACGACCAAAACACAAGAAGAAAAATACAGTTATAAACTCTTTCAACTAAAATCACTGCAGTTGAAGAAGATAAAGCCAGGATTCTTTACGGGTTTTGATTACGAACTGGAATATGAACACAGTTTTCAATATACCTCGGGCGGAAAATTAGCAGATGGAACCATCACCGGTTATAAAGGTGCATTAGGTTCAGCTTTAGGCTTTGTCAGCGTGCTGGATACACGAGACAATATTATCAATCCATACAAAGGCACATTGGCAGAAATCTCGAGTTATTTCTTCCTCAGACCCTTGGGCAGCACCTTTGGTTTTATCAATGTTAACAGTACATACCAACGCTATTGGCAGTTAAAGCGAAAACATATACTCGCATGGCAGACGAAAGCCCGTTTAACGTTTGGAGATGTTCCTTTTCTGGATTTATCCACACTTGGCAACGACGATCTGTTGAGGGGCTACCCAAAAAATCGCTTTCGTGACAATCACTTTGTAGGAACTCAATTGGAGTATCGATTCCCTCTTTTCTGGCGTTTTGGCGGTGTTGCTTTTGCCGGGGCCGGTGATGTGTTTGGACCCAATTCCAATCTCCAATTCAAACATTTGAAATATTCGGTTGGAGGCGGTTTACGTTTCATCGTTAATCCGGCAGAGCGTTTAAATATCCGTTTAGATTACGGTTATGGAAAAGAAGGAGGCTACTTCTATTTCATGGTGGCGGAATCATTTTAGTTCTCTTTCGGCCAAAAATAGTGTACTGTTATCGATTTATTTTCTTAACTTAAGGTAACCAAAACCTTACCTATGAAACAAATAACCGTGAAACGTTCCGAAGGAACGAACATGCTTTTTGTGAAGCATACATTCGATCAAGAGCTATCCAACAAACTCAAATCCCTTCCACGTATTCAATGGAATAACGAAAAGAAAACCTGGCAACTTCCCGACGAACCGAAGAGTATTCATCTTCTTCTCACAGAGTTTCGAGGAGTCGCATGGGTCAATCTCGATTCAGTAAAAAGATCGAAAACTAATCCTCTCAAGAGTGTAGAAAATTCCTTTTCGAACGTCATCGAATCAACATTGGCTGAATTAAGTGAAGAGCAAACAGTACAGCTTGTTCATTTTGAAAACTACTTACGATCCAAAAGATATAGCCCGAATACAATCAAAACCTACAGTGATTCCTTGCGAACTTTTTTCAGGTTTTGCTCAGAAAAACCCATCGATGAATTGGATACTGACGATGTGATCCGATTCAACAATGACTATATTTTGAGAAAAGGATTGTCTGCGAGTTTTCAAAACCAGGTAATCAATGCCATTAAACTGTTTTACCGGAAACGTTTCAATAAAAATATGGAGCTAGACAATTTGCACCGGCCGAGGAGCGAAAAACGCTTGCCAAATGTACTCAGTAAAGAAGAGATAAAAGCGATTCTTGAAGCACCTGTAAATTTAAAACACCGCGCGATGCTCAGCTTGATCTATGCATGCGGTTTGCGTAGAAGTGAATTATTGAATTTAACATTGAAAGATGTGCATTCGGATCGAAAACTACTATTGATCCGGCAGTCGAAAGGCAAAAAGGACAGGGTTGTTCCGATAAGTGAGAAGATCATTGATATGCTTCGCGAGTATTATAAGGCCTATAAACCTATGACTTGGTTGTTTGAGGGTCAAATGGGTAATATTCAATATTCTGAAATGAGTCTAGCAAAGGTGCTAAAGCAAAGTGTTTTGAAGGCATCTATCACAAAACCGGTAAGTCTGCATTGGTTGAGGCATAGCTACGCAACACATCTTTTGGAAAGTGGCACAGATTTAAGATACATCCAAGAACTACTCGGGCATTCAAGTTCGAGAACTA
>JAJTDX010000112.1 GCA_021298235.1 Cryomorphaceae bacterium
AATGAATACGCTTTCTTTATTGACTGACGAAGAAAAGCTTCTGAATTTTAAATCACAAGCGCTTTCAAGGGCCCATGATTTTGACTTAGAAAAGATATTGCCTCTCTATGAGGCATTGTATACCGCGCTTGTTCCTGCGGTTTAGTCCTCAATTTGCACAGTCAAGGTATCCACTAAAGAATTGTTTTTCAGTAATCTATTCAAGGCACGCCATTCGTTCCGATTAAATTCTCGGATTACCGATCTTTTGGCTTCGCGGTGTGCGCTTCGGAAAGCTTTTTGAAGCATGCGGTCGTATTTATGTTTTGACACCAATTTTCCATTGGCCAATGAAACTGTGGGCTTGTAAGACGAACAGCCGACTACTGTGAAAAAAAGTAAAAGTAGAATGATGGGTTTCATAAGAGTGATTTAAATTGAATGAACAACGGAAGAACTGAAAACATCTAACAGGTTAAGACAAAAAAAGGCCGGCAATGCCGACCTTTAGAATAGTTATAATAAATTGAAGGATTATATCACGTTCTCGATGATCATTGCTGAAGCGCCGCCGCCACCATTACAGATCCCGGCACCACCAAAACGTGCGTTTCGATCTTTAAGAATGTGAATCAAGGTCACAAGAATTCGAGATCCAGAGTTTCCAAGTGGGTGACCTAAAGCTACAGCACCTCCATTCACATCTACCTTTGATGGATCTAGTCCCAGAAGTTTTGTGTTTGCAATTCCGACTACAGAGAATGCTTCATTGAGCTCCCAGAAATCAATTTCTTTTGTTGACAATCCTGCTTTTTCCAATGCTTTTGGAACAGCTTTAGACGGTGCCGTTGTAAACCATAGAGGCTCCTGAGCAGCATCAGCGTATCCCCGGATCACAGCCAGCGGTTTCAAATTGTACTTAGCCACGGCTTCTTCAGACGCAAGAATTAGCGCCGAAGCACCGTCGTTCAGTTTAGAAGCGTTGGCTGCTGTTATTGTGCCATCTTTATCAAAGGCCGGACGCAAGGTTGCGATTTTATCCAGCTGAACATTCCGATATTCTTCATCCTGAGAAACAATTACAGGATCTCCTTTTCGCTGGGGTACACTCACCGGAATAACCTCTTTAGTAAATTTTCCGGAGTTCCAAGCCTCTGTAGCTTTCTTGTATGAGTCAATGGCAAATGCATCCTGATCTTCTCGTGTAATGTTGTGTTCTTTTGCACAAGCTTCTGCGCAATTACCCATGGGAACCTTACTGTAAACGTCCAGTAAACCATCTTTGGTAATCCCGTCCAACATGGAGATGTTACCGAATTTTGTTCCATTTCTTCCGTCCAGGTAATGTGGTACTAGAGACATGTTTTCCATACCACCGGCAACCACAATTTGATTATCACCTGCAAGAATTGTTTGTGCAGCCAACATCACAGATTTCATTCCGGACGCACACACTTTGTTCACAGTAGTGCAGGGTACGTTGTTGCCAATCCCAGCAGCTAAAGCAGCTTGTCTTGCAGGCGCCTGACCAACTCCAGCTTGAAGAACATTTCCCATGAAAACTTCATCCACCCATGATGGATCAATTGTTCCTTTCTCAAGAGCACCTTTAATGGCGGTGGCACCAAGCTCAGTTGCAGGAACGGTAGAAAGACCTCCCATCATTGAACCAATGGGTGTTCTAACTGCAGAAACGATGTAAACTACTTTTGACATATTAAGATTTTAGGCCTGCGAAGTTAACAAAAAAGCGACTCTGAAGTAACCAATAAGGTATCGAACTTTTTAAAATTCATAGATTTGTCAACCTTATTTGACGCATGAAAAATTCCTATATTCATCTGATCTTCATTTTAATCTTGTCCAATTACAGTTGGTCTCAGGATTCAACAAAAACCGATTCTTTGAATATGCCAACATGGAAATTGAAAGCTGTTTACACACTCAATGGTTCTCAGTCCAGCTTTGTAAATTGGAGTGCAGGTGGACGAAATAATATTTCTCTGCTTGGGACACTCACAGCAAATGCCTACTATCAGCATCGAAATCTCAAATGGAGTAACGATCTAGGGATTGCTTTGGGAGGTTTGAGATACATAGAAAAGGAGTCTGTTGAAGGAATGCAGAAAACGGATGACAGAGTAGACATCTCCTCTAATTTTGGTTACAGAATAAAAACGCACACCTATGTTTCTTTCATTGGTGGATTGAGAACTCAATTGCTAGATGGATTTACTTATCCGAACGATTCTGTGATCGTTTCTACATTTATGGCGCCCGGCTATGTGAATACTGCCATTGGATTAGACTATATAAAAAGCGATAATTTTTCTGTTTTTACATCGCCTTTTGCCATGAAGTTGACGGTGGTAAATAATCAAGTGCTCGCAGATTCAGGAGCTTATGGCGTTCAACGTGCTGTAGTTGACGAAAGTGGAATGTTAGTCAATCCAGGGAGAAGGTTGCGAAGTGAGTTTGGTGCGTACATTAAAGTGAAATACGTACAAGTAATTGCTAAAAACATAGAACTCAAATCAAAATTGGAGCTCTTTTCAAACTATTCGCAAAATCCTCAAAATATTGATGTTAACCTTGAGGCCCTGTTTAATTTTAAAGTAAATAGTTGGTTTTCTGCATCCTTGCAATGTATGTTGATCTATGACGATGATATTCAGATTCGTGATGTGAATGGAAGAACCGGACCTCGAACACAGTTCAAATCTGTACTTGGATTGGGAATTTCTTATAAAATGAAGAATTACAAAGACACGTAGTGTGAGTCGCTAACTTTAGTAAATTCGTATCCCCGTGTTTATTTCAGCAGACATATCTTTATTCTGGTTGCTTCCCTGGTTTGCTGTATGCATAGCGGCATCGCTCTTTTTTTATCGAAAAAACAGTTGGTTCGAGTCCGGGTTCTCACATTATTCTTTACTGGATTATTGCTTTTTGCCTTAATCTTTCAATTGAAAAGCTATCGAACAGAAAAACCTACAGCAATTTTGCTTGTGGATCACTCAGCTTCGATGTTGAATTACAGTGATAGTAATCAGGTTGAATCACAGCTAAAAAAGCTTCGTAAAGACCTTAAAGACAGGTTAGACGGAAAATTTGAAATCGAAGAAATTTCCATTGAGGATGTTGTAACCTATGGAGAATCGAAAGGGTTTAAATCCGGGATTTCTGATTTGACCTTAGGATTCAGGCAAATACGAACAGATTATTACAGTAGAAATATTGGTGCTGTCCTCTTTGTCTCGGATGGAAACTACAACAAAGGGATCAACCCAGTGTACGAGGCGGGTAAAATTAATTTTACACCGGTGTACTCATTCATTGTCGGAGATACCACGCCCAAACGTGACCATTTTATTAAAAACGTAGCATACAATGACATTGCATTTTTAAACAATAAGTTTCCAGTTGAAATCGATCTTGAAGGAGTAAAGATGGGGAAGGGGGTGTCTGAAGTTTCCATACTCAAAAACGGAGAGGTGATTTCTTCTCAGTCGATAAAATATACTGATGGTGTGAATGATTTTGCACATGTATCTTTTTTGATAAATGCTGATAAACCCGGTTTTCAAAGTTACTCCGTTATTCTGAAGCGAGAAACAGGTGAATCTAATTACGAAAATAACATACGGACATTTTATGTCGAGGTAATGGACTCTCGAAGCAAAGTATTGATTCTTGCCGGCGCACCTCACCCCGATGTTGCTTCGTTTTTGGAGTCTATGGGTACAGATCAAAATCTCGACATATCCAGTGTTCTTGTAAAAGATTGGGACAGAAACCTTAAGAATGTGGATCTTGTCATTTGGCATGAGCCGGGAATAGCTTTTTCTCAGGACATTCAGGACCTTCTCGTATCTAAGGGGATTCCAGTGTTGTATTGTATAGGTCCAAATACACAATCCGGAGTTGTGGGTAAATTAAAGCTGGGAGTTCAAGCAACGGGTTCAAATCAGTTTGACGAAACACAGGGGAGCTGGAATCCGGGCTTTACGAGCTTCATTGCCTCTCCTGAATTACAGCGATCTTTGAATTATTACCCACCCCTCAAGACACGTTTTGGTCAACTGTCCCTTTCAGGAGGATTGGACGTCGCTGTATATCAAAGGGTAGGTCCCGTGACGAAAAAGGAACCTTTGATCTATTTCGGACAACATAATTCAGTGAAATTTGGAGTCGTGTACGGGGAGGGGATCTGGAAATGGCGTATGAATGAATTTGCGCGCAATGGTTCGTTTGAGCTTTTCAACGAGTTAATTCAGAAAATGACTCAGTTTTTAGTTATTAAAAAAGATGCTTCCCGACTACAGGTTCAGTTTCCTAAGCGTTTTACAAAAGAAGAAGAAATTGTCGTAAACGCCGTCGTTTACAATAATTCGCTCGAACGGATTACCAAACCTGTTGTAAATATGACCGTGAAATCGACAAATGGAAAAATCTTAAAACGTGAATTCGCCAGGGGTACAGACATGTATCGCTTGTCGCTCGGAAAATTAAAACCAGGGAAATACACTTGGTCAGCATCTACCTCTCTGGAAGGAAAACGTTATTCTAAATCAGGTGAATTTATTGTAGAAGACATTTCACTTGAGAAATTAAATAGTTCCTCCAATGCATTGGTCATGAGGCAGCTTTCAAAAAGGACCGGAGGAAAGTATGCGTTTTTGAAGGAGTATGAGAGCTCTCTCGATGAACTTTTAAAACGGAAAGATATCGCATCAATGTCCTATCCTGAGACGACGTACAATGATTTGATCGATATCAAGCTTATCTTTTTTCTGCTACTTTTCTTGTTAACGCTGGAATGGTTCCTTAGAAAATGGCTGGGAGCGTATTAGTTTAGAATTTAAAATTCACTTTGAACCTTTGAACATTGGAACCTTTGAACAATTGAATCCTTTGTCTTGAACCATTATTCAATATGAACCATTCGTTTACTTCCGTTAATTTGTACATCCACAAAATAATTTCAGTTTACCATCGTTTCTTAAGAAATGTTTATTGCCTATGTTAAAAAAATACCCTGAAAGGACTCCAGCCGAGGAGTTAAAGATCGGTCCTGACAGCAAGCTTCTCAATTTGATTTTGAATTACAGTAAATCAGTGGAAGCAAAAAGAACCAAAAAAAGGAAGGTTCTCGTTCATTTGAATTAAAAAAGAAAGACCGCCTTTAGCGGTCTTTCTTTTTTAAAGATTAAATTAGTATAGTATTTTAAACCACTTTTTGAGCGTATTTTTCAGATAATTTTTTTGAAATAATGTCTATAGCCTTTTCACTCGCCTTATTTGTTGCAAAACTTGGAAGTTCTAAACTATCAACCTCAGGTTTCAAATGCTCGTCGTATGCTTGTTGCGACAAATCTTTTATATGATCCTCTAGTTCTTGACCTTTTAGTTGAGCAGTGTTATCATCAATCTTAACACCATTTACTACTTCAAGTGCTCGCTGGGATACATATCCAATTTTCAAAGCTGTTCCTACGTAAGGGACCCAACCTAATGTGTTAACTAAAAATTTTGACATAATTTTTGGATTTAAATTAATTTCTCTGGCTACGTGAATTTAAATTTATTTATTAAATATATATAATATAAATGAAAGGGTCAACGTTTGATTATCAGAAAATTAAATTTTTGATTAGGTTTTAGGTGATACTAATATCCGATAGACTGATTCTATTTCTCTATTTCCTTACCACCGAAGCGATGCACAAGGTTTAGAGCCCCTTGAAGACCGAATGATGCGTCGGATTTCATGTTGTTAAAATTGCATCCTAGCTCAATATTAAGTTGATAGGAGCGTGAAAAAGGTGACATCAATCCAAATGCGGAACAATGCCCAGTCTTTTCTGTATCCATTGAGAATAACGGCCAATAGAATAGGGTGTTAGAATACCAAATGTAACCAATTTACCAAATCCTAGCAACCTTGTTTGCTGGATTCCTCATTTTGGCTCCTTCCTTTACACCAAAGGCTTCGAAGAATTCAGGACAATTTTTCAACGGTCCATTTACACGGTACATTCCTGGTGAATGTGAGTCGTTGGCTATCCGGTTCTTCATTTCAGCATCGGTGTATTTTATTTTCCAAAGCTGCGCATAAGCAATGAAGAATCGTTGTGCAGGGGTGTATCCATTCCGAACTTCTCCTGCTTTGAATTCTTCTGTCAAGGCATATGCATAATACGCCATCGTTAATCCGCCAAGATCTGCAATGTTTTCACCCATCGTCAGCTTAGGATTAACGCAGTGTCCTTCAATAGGGCAGAATACGGAGAATGTTTCTCCTAATTTCTCTGTGCGTTCTTCAAATTTTCCTCGGTCTTCTTCGGACCACCAGTTTTTGAACGTTCCGTCTGCAGCGAACTTAGAGCCTTTGTCATCAAATCCATGAGTAAATTCATGTCCGATTACCATTCCTATGCGACCATAGTTAACCGCGTCTTCTGCTTTTTCATCGAAAAACGGAGGTTGCATGATTCCAGCAGGGAAGGCTATCTCGTTCAGCAATGGGTGGTAATACGCATTCACCATATGTGCCGGCATTCCCCATTTGTCTTTGTCTACAGGTTTTTTCAACTCACTTAACTCTTTGCGAACAGAGAATCGATTTTCTTCTTTGATATTTCCGACAAAAGATTCTGCGTTGAATGCAAGAGCAGTGTAATCCTCCCATTTACTTGGAAATCCTAGTTTTCTTCCAATAGAGCTCAACTTATTGAGCGCTTCTTTTTTAGTTTCCGCTGACATCCAGTCCAGAGATTCTATTCTCCGGCCAAATACCAATAAGAGATTGTCAACCATTGAATTCACCCTCTTCTGGGCGTTCTCTGAAAAATATTTTTCGACAAATGCTTTTCCCAGTAATTCGCCAAAATCTTTATTCGTGATGTCATCAATTGCTCGTTCTTTAATCGGCTTCATTTCGCTTTTTCCACTAAGAATCTTTCCGTAGAAATTAAAATTCTCATTAACAAACCGGTCTGAAAGTGCTCCTGAATAATGACGCAACGTTTTCCATGTCAGGTAGTTTCTCCAGACTTCAAGTCCTTCAACTTCGAAAAGCTCAGAAACTTTTTTAATGAACTCGGGTTGAGAAACGATGAGTGTGTCGAAAGACAGGCTTCCAATACTCGACAAATAGGATTCGAAATCGAATTTACCAAACAATTGAGTGGCATCGTTGAGTGATTTTTTATTGTATGTTTTTTCCGGCTCCCGAAGCTCAGCAGGGGTCATCATGGCCTTCTCTCCATATTTTAGAAGAATATCTTTTTTGTTTTCCAAGAGGTAATAATCCCGGTTCGGAAGACCAAGTCCGCCTTGTCTCAAATTGCTAATGTGATAATCTACATTCTTTAAGTCCTGGCCAACACCAAAACCAAACAAGCTACCAATACCATATGAATGTTGTTCGGCAACAATGCCAACAATGTCGGCGCGTGATCGCATGTTTTTTATCTTGTCGAGATCTGCTTGAATGGGAGTCAGGTCTAATTGATTTCTGCGATCCATGTCAATGTATGAAGCATAATATTTTCCAAGAATAAAGGCATCAGAACCTTTTTGTGCTTCTTTTGCGCTCATCTCATCAAGAATGGATGTCAATTTTTTCTTGTTGCTGTTTTCCAACTCGTTAAAACTTCCCCATCGAGACTCGGATGGAGGAATTTCATTGTTCTTCAACCAGGTACCGTTGGAAAATTGAAAAAAGTCATCCTCCGGTTTTACTGTCTTGTCTAAAAAGTCAAGGTTAATTGTTTCTAGCTCAGGTTTTGCGGTGCTTAAAGGAGTTGGATTTTTTTGTTCAACCGAAAGAACTTTTTCCTCTGTCTTACAGGAGTTTAGAGTGAATAACGAAATAACTGAGGCATAAATAAATGTTTGTTTCATAGCTTGTTTTTTAACATTTCTGAATGGGGTATTCCATCTTCGAGATAGTTTTTTCCAGTTTCCTGATACCCGTGTTTTTTATAAAAATCAGTGAGGTGTGACTGTGCCGACAGCTTCACATCAACCTGTCCGAATTCTTCGAGGATAAAATTATGCGCATGGTTCATTATTTCATGACCGATGCCTGTCCCGCGTGTCTTTTGATGTGTCACAACTCTTCCAATGGAAACTTCAGGATACGATACACCTGCAGGCAATATCCGCAATGTGGCAACAAGATCTCCTTTTCCGTTTCTTCCAATCAGATGATAGGCTTTAATGTCCTTTCCGTCCAAATCCTGATACGGACAATTTTGTTCGATGACAAATACCTCAATTCGCAGCGCTATAAGATCATGGAACTCGCGCAAGCTTAATTCTGAAAAATGTTTTAACTGAACCGATTCCAACATATGATCAGGTTTGAATAACCCCTACATTATAAGCCTTTTCAGCTTTTTTTTGATTGGCCATTTCGATGCCAATAGAGATCACTTCTCGTGTTTTAGCGGGGTCAATTATAGCATCTATCCACAATCTGCTTGCGGCATAGTATGGTGAGATTTGTTCATCGTATCGGCTTTTGATGGTATCATACAACTCCTTTTCGCGCTCCGGAGTAATTTCTTCTCCCTTAGACTTTAGTGAAGCAACTTCGATCTGTAACAAGACTTTGGCTGCAGATGCACCGCTCATCACAGCAATTTCCGCCGTTGGCCAACCAACGATTAAGCGTGGGTCATATGCTTTTCCACACATAGCGTAGTTTCCTGCGCCGTATGAATTTCCAATTACTACCGTAAACTTAGGTACCACTGAATTGGACATTGCGTTTACTAATTTAGCACCATCCTTTATAATTCCTCCATGTTCACTTTTAGATCCCACCATGAATCCTGTTACATCCTGTAGAAAAACGAGGGGTATATTTTTTTGATTACAATTCATAATGAATCGGGCAGCTTTATCCGCAGAATCCGAATAGATCACTCCACCGAACTGCATTTCACCTTTTCCGCTTTTCACGATCTCACGCTGATTGGCAACGATGCCAACAGCCCAACCATCGATGCGAGCATATGCGCACACAATCGATTTTCCATAGTCAGCCTTGTATTCAGTGAATTCCGAATTATCTACGATACAACGCAACAGCGCTTTGGTATCATAAGGTTTAGAACGGTCCTGCGGAACAATGCCATATACTTTTTTCAAATCTTCTAGTGGGAGTGCTGATTCTTTTCGATCAAAACCCGCAGATTCTGTTTTACCAATTTTATCTACAAGCTGTCGTATCGTCTTCAGACATTCTTCATCATTTGGCATTTTATAATCACACACACCTGAAATCTCATTGTGTGTAGTTGCTCCACCAAGCGTTTCGTTATCAATGCTTTCTCCAATGGCCGCTTTAACAAGGTAAGATCCGGCAAGGAAAATTGTACCCGTTTTATCGACAATAAGAGATTCATCGGACATGATAGGGAGGTAGGCTCCTCCGGCCACACAACTTCCCATTACTGCGGCGATCTGAACAATTCCCATCGAGCTCATGATCGCATTATTCCTGAAGATCCTGCCAAAGTGCTCTTTGTCGGGGAAAATCTCATCCTGCATAGGAAGATAGACTCCTGCTGAATCAACAAGGTAAATAATCGGTAATCTGTTTTCCATGGCGATCTCTTGGGCGCGCAGATTTTTTTTACCCGTCATAGGGAACCAAGCTCCGGCTTTTACTGTGGCGTCATTGGCAACAACAATGCATTGCTTTCCGGAAACATATCCGATTACCACAACCACTCCCGCTGAAGGACATCCACCGTGTTCTGCATACATGCCATACGCTGCAATAGCACCTACTGCAAACCTTGGGGTATTCGGATCTAAAAGAAGATCTATTCGCTCATGTTGAATTCCAGTTCTTTTTTCGAAATTGCCATAGATCAATTTAAGCTCCCCAAATATACGAAAGGAACTGCAAAGGAAATTCAACTAAATGGAAGAGGAAGACATCTAAGAATTATTTTGCCATATTTGTTTTAAAATTCAAAATCATATGGCTCGAACTACCTGTGAGAAATGCGGTTACCCGTACGCTACAAGTTTTAAATGTCCGAATTGTGGCGGATATCCAAAGAATGTCACATTAACCCCGGGTGAACAAAGCTTTGGTTGCAGAATTTTTGGGTTTATATTTTTATTTGCTTTGTTTTGTGGTATTGTTGAAGCACTAGGATTTGATGCAGATGATTTCGGAATTGTTTTTCTAGTAATATTAGTGGTGATTATCTGGTCATTTGTAAGCAAAAAAAAGATAAAGCCTTGATTTTAGTTAGTTCAATGAACATAGTACTGTTAGAAAAATGAAAATCAAGGAACACTTGAAAATTTTACTTTTGCCACATGCAGGATTCCTACAAATTCAAAGGTATGCGCAAGCAGTTGATCACTCTTTTGAGAGAAGACACACGCATCACCAATGAATCCATCTTCGAAGCTTTTGATGCAGTCCCAAGACATTTTTTTTTAGACCTCGTTTTTGCTGAACAGGCCTATAGCAACATGGCTTTTCAAATCGGAGCAGGTCAGACTATTTCACATCCTGTAACGGTTGCATTTCAAACGCAGCTGCTGGAATTAAAAAAAGGGGAGAAGGTTTTGGAGATAGGAACTGGCTCGGGCTTTCAGACGTGTATCTTGTGTCAGATGGGTGCTAAGGTATTTTCTATCGAACGTCAAAGAGAACTATTCCTAAAAGCCAAATCCATCGTTAATCACTTTAAATTTACCCCACGTCTCATTTTTGGAGATGGGTATAAAGGTTTCCCAGCGTATGCTCCATTTGATAAGATTATTGTGACATGTGGGGCTCCGGAAATTCCAGAAAGCTTATTGCAACAGCTGAAAGTTGGTGGAATAATGGTGATTCCAGTAGGTGAAGGAAAAGAACAAACAATGAAAAGACTTATAAAAGTAGATGAGTCAAGCTATCAGCATGAAGAGTTTGGGACCTTCAAGTTCGTTCCCATGCTGGAGGATAAAGTAAGATGAAAAAAGGAAGTCCGAAGACTCCCTTTAGTTCAAATTGAAATTCTGAATTCCAAATCCCGAATCAATCAATGTCCTAATGCTGCAAGGTAGCGCTCTGCATCCAATGCCGCCATACACCCTGTACCGGCCGCTGTTATTGCTTGACGATACGTTTTGTCTGCTGCATCTCCCGCAACAAACACACCGGGTACGTTTGTCCTTGATGTTCCGGGTTGGGCATACTTAATATATCCAGTTTCATCTAGATCGATATAATCTTTGAAAATAGCTGTGTTCGGCTGATGACCAATGGCAACAAAAAATCCTGTGCACGGAATAGTCTTTTCTTCTCCAGTCTTACTGTTTTTAGCTCGAACACCTGTAACCACATTTCCGTCTCCCAAGACCTCTTGTGTGTCTGTGTTGAACAGAATTTCGATGTTTGGGGTATTTTTTACTCGCTCAGCCATGATTTTGGAAGCGCGAAATTCGTCACGACGAACAAGCATAGTTACTTTCGTGCAAAGTTTGGATAGGTAATGTGCCTCTTCGCATGCGGAATCGCCCGCTCCAACAATTACAGTTTCCTGGCCACGGTAAAAGAAACCATCACAAACGGCACATGCCGAAACACCTCCACCTAGCTGGAGGTATTTTTGCTCACTTTCAAGACCAAGGTATTTTGCCGAGGCTCCTGTAGAAATAATGATTGTATTCGCATGCAATTCTTTTCCGTCTTCTGTCCAGCACTTGTGTACCGGTCCGGTAAAATCAACCTTATTTATAAATCCAAATCGAACATCTGTCTCGAATCGCTTGGCTTGAGCTTCCAATTGAACCATCATTTCTGGGCCTGTAACGCCGTCAGGATAGCCCGGGAAATTTTCAACTTCGTTCGTTGTTGTTAACTGTCCGCCCGGCTGCATGCCCTGATACAAAACAGGTTTCATGTCTGCTCTTGCTGCATAGATGGCAGCCGTATAGCCTGCGGGACCTGAACCGATGATAAGGCAATTGATTTGTTCGATTTCGCTCATGATTGAATGTGTTTAATTAAGATATGTGGGTTGCAAAAATACATCACACAAATAAAAAACGGCCGATAATTTTGTTCACACTAAACTTCTTTTTCAACCAAATTTATTTTAACACCAAATCATAATACTTCATTGCTAACCCGTTTAAAGAGCGTATTTTTGTACCCCCTTTTCCGGGACTAACGATGATCGATACCGAACTGTACAATGCCAAAGAGCTTTATCCTTTTCAAGAGCGAACGGTTCTGAATATTCTCGAGGAACTCAAGTCCAATGGTAAAAACTTCAATCTTTTGTTTCAGCTCCCAACCGGTGGTGGGAAGACCGTTATCTTTTCCGAGATAGCCAAACGATTTATTGAGACAACAGGGGAGAAGGTGTTGATCCTCACGCATCGAATTGAACTTTCAGTCCAGACTTCTCGGCAGCTTCAGGCGATAGGGATTAGCAATAAGGTGATCAACAGTGAGGTGAAATCAATTCCCGATCAAGAACAGTACATGTGCTTTACTGCGATGGTCGAAACGCTTAACAACCGGTTGAACGAAAATGATAAATTCATTGAAGGTGTTGGACTCGTGATTGTTGATGAGGCACATTACAATAGCTTCAGGAAGATCTTTCAATTTTATAAAGATGGAAACATTCTTGGGGTTACAGCTACGCCTCTGAGTAGCAATAAAGCCCTTCCCCTGCATGACAATTATCAAAAATTACTTGTCGGAGAGAGTATTTCGAATTTAATACAAGGTGGCTATCTAGCTGATGCAGACACATACACGTACGACGTCAATTTGCATGGACTGCGCATTGGGTCAAATGGAGATTTTACTGTTAACAGTTCAGATGTTGTTTATGGCAATTTCTTTATGCAGGAAAAACTCCTTTTTGCTTATGAGGAAATTGCTGTAGGAGAAAAGACTCTGATCTTCAACGCTGGAATTGAGACGTCATTAAGAGTAGAAGAGACCTTTAAAAAACGAGGGTATCCGGTAAAACATCTGGATTCTACTTTTAGTGACAAGGATAGGAAAGATATTATTCAGTGGTTTAAAGAAACCAAAGATGCGGTACTCACTTCGGTTGGTATATTAACTACGGGATTTGATGAGCCAACGGTTCAGACCATTATTTTGAATCGTGCAACACGGTCCTTAACACTTTACCATCAGATGATTGGACGTGGATCCAGAAGGTTGCCTCAGAAGGATAGGTTCAAGGTGCTGGACCTAGGAAACAATGTTCGTCGCTTTGGTTATTGGCAGGATTATATCAATTGGCAGGATGCATTCCGTTTTCCAGACCGTTTTCTTGAGTCGCGAATGTCTGAATCGGAAGATTTGGAATTTGAAGTGGAATATGAATTCCCAAAAAATATTTCTGAGCTGATAGATACTAAAAAGCTCGATGAATTTAGCATGAGTGAAGCTTACTATGCGAGTATTGACTCAGGTCACAAGGGAAAGGAGGCTATTCCTTTGTCCATGCAGAACCATTTCGAAGCAATACGGGATGCAAGCGAATCAGTTGAGAAAGCAGTAAAACTTGTTCAACTTCTGCAAGAACACATCGAACACCGTTTGAAACATTACACTAAATGTATTTCCAAAAGCACCCCTAACTATTTAAAGTACCTTGTGGAAACATACAATCGACAGTTGATTCAGAAGCTACGAAACGAATTGGATCAATAGTCTAATAGTTCAGAATTATCTCGGTAGTATCAAATGCAGTTGTGTAAATTGTCTGTGAGCCTTGTGCAGGTGTACCCAAAACCCAATAGAAGTAGGAGTAATTCGTATTTCCATCGTTGATGCAATAAATCGAGGTGTCCAAGGCTCCGTAGTAATCCTGATAAGTGGAAGGGCAACAATCAAAGCAACTTTCTTTTCCACTCTGTTTAATATATTGAAAATGATCTACTGCCTGAGGGTTCAGGTTGTGGAAAGTGAGCTTGGCCCAAGATTTTGCAGTGGTACTTGCGTTCCGAATATAAGGTTCCTCAAGACTAAGCTCCGAAAAAAACACCGTCTCTTCGATGTCGAAATAAAGGTTTTTTGAAATTCGAAGAATATATTTTTCCATTTTTTCTCTAGGAAATACAAATGAGTATTCACCTGCTGAATTTGTTGTCGTTGTGCCAACTAGAACCTTGTCAGTCGAACCTACCGGTACTTGATAAAGCATTACAGATGCGTTAGACAATGGAGTTGAAAATGTCTGATCACTGACAGTGCCACTTAGTTTAAATTCAGCTTTTTTCTTGGAACAGGAAGCTAGTATAATGAGGGCAAAGAAGAAAATCGAAATTCTTGTCATTGAGTTGAGTTATCGAAGATTAAAAATAGTATTTTCAACATTCAATTTTGAAAAGTAAAAATTAAAAGATTAAAGGCTTAAACATGGAATGGTATTTAAAGGTTCTCAGACAATATTCTGATTTTAATGGAAGAGCAAGGAGAAAAGAATATTGGCTTTTTGCCTTGTTTAATTTCTTATTCTCGGCCCTTGCTTCGATATTTGATGTGGTTTTAAATCTTCAACCTCCTGATGCTGATACCGGTCCAATTGCAGGGTTGTACGCACTGGCTATAATTGTACCGGCGCTTGCAGTTACCGTTCGTCGACTCCACGATGTGGGTAAAAGCGGATGGATGTTTTTTATCGTATTTATTCCAATCGTTGGATTCTTTTGGATGCTCTATTTATTGACCTTGGAAGGGGATGCACATGACAATGAATTTGGTCCTGATCCGAAACAAGAAGATGTGATAATGTGAATTTTCTGAAGTGCACTGACAGGAATTGCCTTTTCAATTCTGTTTTTTCTATTCATCGCCATAGCGGTTCTATACGGACTTGGGCACAAACATGAATAAATCTCAGACGAATATTTGGTATCTTTGTAGACCAAATTTTAGTTATGTCAGACGATAAAAAAATCATTTTTTCAATGGTGGGGGTCTCGAAGGTCACTCCTCAAGGGAAACAGATCATCAAAGATATTTACCTCTCATTTTTCTATGGAGCCAAAATCGGTATCATCGGATTGAATGGTTCAGGAAAGTCCACCGTAATGAAGATAATTGCAGGACTGGACAAATCTTATCAAGGAGACGTAGTATTTTCTCCAGGATATACCGTTGGTTATTTGCCGCAGGAACCAGAACTTGACTTAACTAAAACGGTGAAAGAGGTCGTAATGGAAGGTGCACAAGAGATCGTGGATGTATTGAAAGAATACGAAGACATCAACAATGCCTTCATGGATGAAGAGGTACTCAATGATCCTGACAAAATGGACAAACTGATTGCGCGTCAAGGCGTAGTTCAGGATAAGATCGATGCCTTGGATGTCTGGGAACTGGATACAAAACTGGATCGCGCGATGGATGCCTTGCGTTGTCCGCCGGATGATCAGTTGATATCGACGCTTTCAGGAGGAGAGAAGAGACGAGTGGCTTTGTGTCGTTTGTTGCTTCAGAATCCGGATATTCTCTTGCTGGATGAGCCTACCAACCACTTGGATGCGGAATCTATTGAATGGTTGGAGCAACATTTACAGCAATATAAAGGAACGGTAATCGCTGTGACACACGACCGATATTTCTTGGATAATGTGGCTGGCTGGATTCTTGAATTGGATAGGGGAGAAGGTATTCCTTGGAAAGGAAATTACACATCTTGGCTGGAGCAGAAAGGAAATCGTCTGAAAGAAGAGGAAAAATCTGAATCAAAAAGACAGAAAATGCTCGCCCGTGAGTTGGAGTGGGTGCGCATGAACCCAAAAGGTCGTCATGCGAAGAACAAGGCACGTTTGGCGAACTACGATAAAATGTTAGCTGAGGATCTGAAAGACAAAGAAGCGTTGTTGGAAATCCCAATTCCGAACGGTCCGCGCTTAGGAAACAATGTCATCGATGCCGAGCATGTTGCCAAATCTTTCGGCGACAAACTGCTCTACGACGATCTAAACTTTAAACTACCACCTGCTGGAATTGTAGGTGTGATCGGACCAAATGGTGCAGGAAAGACCACGATCTTTAAAATGATCATGGACGAATTGAAGCCAGATGGAGGTTCATTCAGTGTCGGCG
>JAJTDX010000113.1 GCA_021298235.1 Cryomorphaceae bacterium
ATCTTCCTCTGTTTGCGCATCTGTGGTTTGTTCAGGGTTACCATCATTGCTGGCTGCAACCCAGGCTATGTTCGTGCCGGTATCCGAGCCATTGAACAATTGCATGTCATCATTCAAAGTACGATCTCTGAATTCTATATCAACTGTCTTGTCAGCAGCAATCTCCAAAGTTTTTCCATTCTGAGTTGCGCTAACATTCAGCATGCCTCCAGAAACAAGCATTTTGTCATCGTGTGTCAGGGTGGTTAGGTTGGCCAGCACGAAGCTTCCTTTGTCATAATATTCAGTCACTGAAAGCTCAATTGGATCATTCTCATTCACGTTGGCAAAAGTGCCTTTACGTATTGTGATCTTTGTGCCTTCCCGACAAACAAGCGTTGTATCTTTTGTGGGTGAAATGGTATAGGATACCTCTTCTTTCTTAAAGGAATTTAAATCTGTCGGAGCTGTTTTATGATTTCTGACAATTTCAACGCGTCTGTTCAGTGTTTTTTCAGGTTCATCCACATTGCCGTTGATCGGACTTTTTTCTCCTTTGTACTCAATGTCGAATTTATTTTGAATTCCCTTCGAACGAAGATAGGTACGCACGGCACGCGCTCTGTTCAGAGAGAGTGTTTGGTTAAATTCGTCCGATGCATCGCTGTCGGTATGGCCGATGAGTAAAAGTTGTTCGCGCGGGTCGATAATGGAACTTGCAACTTGGTCGAGCTCTTTCTTTCCTTGCGAAGTGAGCTTTGAACTTCCTTTGTCAAAGTAAATGGTTTGACTGTTCGACCAAAATGAAATACATACAACCAGGAGTAAAATCAGGTGTTTCATAGTGTTGTTTTCCTCCGAAAACGCTTCATTTTCTAAAAGGTAACAAACCAACTCGATGTGGAAATGTTAAAAGATTATAATTTCGAAAAAAGATTACTTGTTTTCCTTGCGATCGGTTAGCATGGAAACGATCAACCCCAGAGCAACAGCGACATCCACCACATTCCAAAGCGTTCTACCCAAGGCGATCTTTTCGAAGGGTTGGAACAAGATGGCCAGGAGAATAAAAACTGCCACTGCAACGGATTGGTTTTTCTGAGAGGCAGCGTATGCAAGGTAAACGAAACTGGCGGTGCTGGCAAAACGAACAAACAGATAGTAGCCATAGGACCAATCGATTAAACAAAGCAACAGAATTGCAGCCAGAAAGATCTTCACGAGATAAAAGTAAAAGTCATTTTCACAATACTCGCTATCTTCACTCAAAAAAACAATGTCTGCTTCTGATGTTTCCTTTGCCATAAACGCGCGCTCATGCTCTTTACTCATGAATGAACAGGAGGGCAATATGACTTTGCTCAGTTCAGAAAAGCGCTACCTGATTCCAATTTTTCAGCGCCCTTATGCGTGGGATGAATCACAGATTGGAAAATTTATTGGCGATATTTTTAAATCGTATTGGGGGGTGGATAAGGCAATCAATCGGGAGCCTATGTTTATTGGAACCATGCAGCTCACCTATCCAAAAGATGGAGTTCAGGAAATCATCGATGGCCAGCAACGAATGACTACTTTTTTGCTGCTTTTGAAGAAGTTGAAGGAAAAATATCCAGCGTGTAAGGAACTGCAAAAAATTCAACTCGACTGGCTGCGAACGGATGTAAACAACGGGGTGCAACAGGCTTACCTGGAGGAAATGCTGCGCGATGTGTTGCCCACGGAACACGATGGTCTGAATCCATACAAAAGAAATTTAAGAATTATCAGCGAGCTCTTCGACGAACAGTTGCCACTTACGGAGGACGGCATTCACTTCGACATCGATGATTTTTTTACGTACCTCACTTCACGCGTGTATTTTGTGGTCATTGAAACGCGAGCACAGCTTTCAAAAACACTCCAGATCTTCAATGCCATTAATACCGCAGGACTTGACTTGAACACAGGGGATATCTTCAAGATTCGAATGTATCAGTATCTGACCCAGCACAAAAATGCCGGAAAAGAGGTGTTCGAGGAGATCAGTAAGCTGTACGAAAAAATCGATCTTTTGAATAAAGAGGCAGGAACAAACGTCACGGATATTCGGGGAATACTCAAGCTTTATCAGTATGTTCTTGTCACAAAACATGGACTTCCCGATACCTTACATCATTTAGGTGTAGATACGTTTTACGAACGCTTGTTCGACACTCTGTTCAATGATAATTCTTGGGAAAATTTTAAAGGAAACCTGAATAACTTCGACATTTCCATTGAAGAGCTTGACGGACTGATCGATGCGCGCTTTCTCTGGGCTGAAAAATGGGAAAGCAAAACAGGGTTTACTGCTGAAGAGGCCTGCTTGGTACATTTGATCTGGTGGTCGAGATATAGTTTTTACAGCGATCTCCCCTCTGTGTTCATATACAAGTTCCGGAATGACCCTGACATGTGGCCGAAGCTAATGGCGTACATCAGACAAATCGCCAAGGTGTTTTTTATCTACAGTGTGAGATATCAGCGTATTAAAAACAATGTGTTTTATGGCTTCATGCATCAGGTGGTCCGACAGCTGGTTCAAGGAAATTATGAAGAACTGATGAAGCAGATCAATGCAGAGATCGGTACGGAAGCACGTCATAATCCAGGGTGGTCCAATTTGAATGTTTATCTTACAGATAACCTCACCGAAAATGCAAAGCGCAAAAATCTTATTTGCCGTCTTTCTGCCTTGCTAAATGAAGATTACAAAAGCTCAGATAATGAGACAGTACGAGAAATCACTGTAAAGTTATTTAACAATAACATAGACATCGAGCACATACAATCTTATCATGACAAGGATGGCAATAAACGAGAAGCTCTTTGGTCTCAATGGGGTATTGAAATCAATTCACTCGGAAACCTTTTGGTCCTGGAATCAAGTTACAACCGTTCTATAGGAAACGAGGATTATGTGAACAAAATCCCTACCTACAGAAAAAGTATGTACCAGATTGTTCAAGACCACTTAAAAGAGCATCCGTCTCAATGGGAAAAAGAAAATGCTGTCTCAAGGAAAGAAGCTGAGTTGAAGAAGCTTTTGACGTATCTCTTCGATGCAACAGCTCTAGAAAATACAGTGGCTGAGGATTCAACACAAATCAGCTAAGCGCCTGTTTTTTGTGTTTTGATTTTCGTGAATACACTTTTTCAGACGGAACACTTTTCGGGGCAAAACGTCCGTCAAAGAATCCTTGCTCTTTGCGTTTCTGTCGTTCGGCTGCCTTCATGAGGTTCGAAAGAGCACCCGTTTTCTGTTTACTTTTCTTTTTCATAGCGCTTGGTAAACGCAGAATGTGTTTTGCGCTAACAAAATTATCTCGTCGATTTTAAAAATAAATGATGCAAGTTGTTATTTCCATAGGTTTTGCTCATTTAGAATCATCGGATGAAAAAAAAAGTGAGCAATCTCAAACGAAAAAATAGTTGGTTTAAGAGGACGGTAGTGCCACAACGCTTCGTTTATCATGTAACATTAGCCAAGAACAGAGATTCGATAATGGAAAACGGCCTCATTCCATCGCCATTCGAAAACTCTAACTGGCGGTTTTGCGATGAAGAAGCGAAATATCCGGCCATGGTGTTTGCCAACAATAGTCCGGTGTTTCACGACCTCTTTTATTGCGATGAAATAGACTTGGGTCCGATTGAAACAGATTGTCTTGATTTTTGGGAGATCGATACCCAGTCATTTAAAGCCACTTGGTACATCGACTTGAACATGTCGAGGAATGAAAGATACATTTGTACGCCTCATCCCATTCCACCAAAAAGCATCAGGTTAATGAAAGTCAGTCATGGGATTTGTGAATATTGCGGCCATGTAGATTACGGCAGAACAGTGGGGCAGGTATTGACAGCGCATACTGAAAGCAACGAACGTTACTACACTCTGAATAATTGCTGTTACCACGAATTTGCGCTGTCAGATGCGGCAAAAAAACACCATCAAGTCGAAGCAATGGTGGATCGCTATGGGCGGTATAGAGTGAGGTGAAAATCAGAATGAGAATAAGAGTGAGAGCGGAGAAAAACGACTATTACTTTATTTAAATTTGTTCAATTGTAGTATTATTCAATTATCCTTTCCGAAGAAACCGAAGAAACCGAAGGGGGTTTTATTGATAGTGAAACGCCGTATGGCTATCAAAAATGATAACTCTGTCGTGGTATCATATTACAATATTGAATTATTCAGATTTTAAGCACAGAAGAATCTTTTAAACGTGGTGACGTTTGTAATCTCTACCAGATCCTCTATTAGTGGGGGTAGGCTATTTGTCTTCTGGTTTATTATTGCTTACTAAATAAGCTCCAACAAAAAACAATACTGTCTCAACAAAAGTAAACATGGATATTCTTAAAGGTTCTTTTTTTAAATCACTTAAAAATTCTTTATCGTTAATTATTAAAGCATACTCACATATTGAAAAATAGATTAAACCTCCACCAAAACAAAAACATCCGATAACAAATAATACTATTCTCATATTCTATAATTTTCAACTAAATTAATCTAATTCAGCTCATTCTATGAGTGGGTTTATAGCTACTAATTTACTGTAGCTTATTTCGTCTTAGCTCGGTATAAATTAGCGCCCTCTAATTTAGCTCCTGTTAAATCAGCTCCTGTTAAATCAGCTTCATATAAATTAGCTCCCCATAAATGAGCTCCTGTTAAAATAGCTCCGGATAAATCAGCTCCTCTTAAATCAGTACTTAATAACATAGCTCCCTTTAAATTAGCATATCTTAAATTAGCTCCTGATAAATTCAAGTTACATAAGTCTACTTTGTCTAAATTAACTCCTGTTAAATCTAAAGGCTTTGTAGCTATAGCTATTAATTTTATTACCTCTGTTCTTGTTAAATCCGCCATATATTATTGTTTTAACAGCAATGTAAATAATTATTTGAGAAAACCATTCTTTCTGTAATTGAATTTAAAAAAAAAACAAAAAGTCGGATAAAAACTCGGATAGTTTACAAAAAGAAAAATCAAAGTACTTTATTCTCTAATCATTGTTTTTTTTAGTCCTCATTCTCTTTCTACTTCTCATTCTGTTTTTGCGTTGAATCTGGAATGTCTTCACAAAAACTATTTGTCAATAAATTATGAATGATAAACAGAAGAGCGAGAAGGAGTGTGAGTGTGAAGAAAAAGACAGAGCTCGTGTTGCCGCTCTCGCTCTCACACTCGCTCTGTCTTTTGTACTCGGAGCGGGACTTGAACCCGCACGGGCAAATGCCCACAGGATTTTAAGTCCGGCGTGTCTACCAATTCCACCATCCGAGCGTGGACTTACCTTTTAAGAGATGTATTCGATCCCTCAAAGTGGACTTCAAAAGCACATCGCACGAAAGTTCCCTTTCTTTGCGAAAAAACCCACAATTGTGGGTTCTGCTTGGAGCGAGAGACGGGATTCGAACCCGCGACCCCGACCTTGGCAAGGTCGTGCTCTACCAACTGAGCTACTCTCGCGATTAAAATTCAGTTCTTTTCGTTTAAAGAACTCCACGTGTATTACAGCGGGCGACAAATGTATAAAGTATTTCTAAAATTACAAGGCGTACTTTTAAAAAAATCAAAAAACACTTTTGCACAGAACCAGTCTGCAAACCAAATGGAGTTGCGGCATACACGAAAAGCAGGTTTGTCAGCGGTGACGAAGTCAGGTTCCTTGCAAAAGTGAAAGGGCTTTTGCCACTTTTAGCCCTTTAAAAGTGGATAATCAAATATTGGAGATAGTAAACTTACGATTAACCCAGGTCATTGTCCTTTTGTCTTGACACAAAAGGACCAAAAAGTCAAGTCTCGATTGAAGCCGTTCGGAGAAAATCTTCTTACGCGCCGTTGCACAAAAAGAGTGCAAGCCGAATCCGGCTTACAAACGACAAGTGCTTTTTGGCAACGGTTAACCTTTCGAAGATTTTCAATACCTCACTTCGCCAATCGAGCCGAAAAGGCTTAAATAAAATAGTGTGTAGTAGAACTAGGCCTCAAGGGAAAAGTAGACCTGGTCGTTTTGTCGCTTTTAATTTAGGAGGAATGAATTTACCCACCTGTCAATTTCTTGATCTCATTCAGTTTGAGCAGCGCCTCCACAGGTGTAAGACTGTTGATGTCTATTGATACCAGCTCTTCGCGTATCTGCTCGAGTACAGGATCATTTAATTGAAAGAAACTTAATTGCATATTGGAATTCGCCACAGCCTGCTTCACACTTTCTTTCATTTTTTTTGCCGTTTTCTTTTCGGAAAGATCGTGGGAAGTCTCAAGCTCTTTAAGCATAGATTGGGCTCGTGTCAAAACACGTGGTGGCATGCCTGCCATGCGCGCTACATGGATCCCAAACGAATGTTCGCTTCCTCCTTCGACAAGCTTTCGCAAAAACAACACCTTATTTCCACTTTCCTTTACGGCCACGTTGTGGTTTCTGATACGAGGATATTGATGTGTCATCTCATTGAGCTCATGATAATGTGTAGCAAATAGCACCTTCGGCCTTCGCTCGCTTTCGTGCAAAAATTCAGCAATCGCCCATGCAATAGAGATGCCATCATAGGTGCTGGTACCACGGCCGATTTCATCCAGTAAAATCAGACTGCGCTCTGATAAATTATTGAGGATGCTCGCGGTTTCATTCATTTCTACCATGAAGGTGGATTCGCCTGAAGAAATATTGTCTGATGCACCAACGCGCGTGAATACTTTGTCAACCAAACCAAGCTCTGCAGCTGCCGCTGGCACAAAGCTTCCCATTTGAGCCATAAGACAAATCAACGCTGTTTGACGCAGGATTGCACTTTTACCACTCATATTGGGACCGGTGATCATAATAATTTGTTGTCCGTCGGGATCAAGCTGGATTGAATTGGAAATGTATTCTTCCCCATCGCGCAGTTGTCGTTCGATGACCGGATGCCTTCCATCTGTTATGTTGATTCCGAACCCATTATGGAGCGTGGGGCGCACATATCCATTGCTGTTTGCTGCCTGAGCAAAAGATTGCAGACAGTCTAGTTGTGCAATCAGTCGCGCATTTCGTTGGATTAGCTGAATGTAATCAGCCATTGAAAACACCAAATCCTGAAAAAGTCTTGCCTCGATGGCGTGAATACGTTCTTCGGCTCCGAGAATTTTGGATTCGTATTCTTTTAATTCCTCTGTAATGTAACGTTCTGCGTTGACCAGAGTTTGCTTGCGGATCCAGTCTTCGGGAACTTTGTCTTTGTGCGTATTTCGAACCTCGAGGTAATACCCAAATACATTGTTAAATGCCACCTTCAAGCTCGGAATACCTGTTCGGGCAGATTCTCTTTCCTGAAGTGCTTCAAGGTAATCTTTTCCATTGAAGGCGATTGTTCGCAATTCATCAAGCTCTTTGCTGAATCCCTCCCGAATGACGGCACCTTTTCCAATGGCAATCGCAGGGTCATCGGTCAATGATGTGCAAATAGTCTCAACCAGTTTCTCGCACGGATCCAAGTCGCATCACTTCTTTCGGATTGACTTTGGCTACGGCTACCTTAGAAATGAGGCGTTCCATATCGCCAATGTCTTTTAGGCGTTCTCCCAGCTCATAGTGCGCTGTAGATTCTGATTTTAGATACGAAACGGCATCTAGTCGGTCATTAACTGGCGCTTCATTTTTCAAAGGAAGCGCGATCCACCGGTTAATCATACGTCCACCCATGGGCGTCAGGGTATGATCGAGAATATCTGCCAGGGTAGTGGCATTTTCGTGTGGCGAGCTGATCAATTCGAGATTTCGAACCGTAAAACGATCGAGCCAGACATACTGTTCTTCTTCAATTCTTCCTATCGAGGCAATGTGCCCAAGTCGGGTATGCTGATTTTCGTTCAGGTAATGCAGCACGGCTCCTGCCGCTACAATTCCAAGTGGGATATGATCGATACCAAATCCTTTGAGTGACTTTGTTTCAAAATGCCTGTTTAGCGTTTCCGAAGCGAAATCATCGGTAAATACCCAATCTTCGAGGCGGAAGGTGTAGAAACGTTCCCCAAATTGTTCCTGGTATTCTTTGGACCGATTCTTTTGGTAGATGACTTCTTTGGGTTCAAACCCTTGTATGAGCTTGTCGAGGTATTCTTTCGATCCCTGAGCCACCAGAAATTCTCCTGTGGAGACATCGAGAAATGCAATTCCGTGTTCGTTTTTGTGGTAATGGATGGCACAAAGGAAGTTGTTCTTTTTCTGTTCCAATACCTGATCGTTAAAGGCAACACCCGGCGTTACTAACTCTGTTACACCTCGTTTAACGATTGTTTTGGTAAGCTTGGGATCTTCCAGCTGATCACAAATTGCAACGCGTTGTCCGGCGCGAACTAGTTTGGGTAAGTATGAGTCCAACGAATGGTGCGGAAAACCGGCCAATTCGATCTCTGAGGCTGTACCGTTCCCACGTTTGGTAAGAATAATGCCCAGGATCTTCGAAGTTTTGATGGCATCTTCTCCAAAAGTTTCATAGAAATCTCCGACGCGAAAAAGCAATAGGGCCTGAGGATGTCGTGCCTTAATCTGGTTGTATTGCTTCATTAAAGGCGTTTCAGCAACGCTTTTTGTTTTTTCAGACGCCAAATCCGGTGATTTTTTGAAATTTGTAGTAAAATTAAGTCCAACCTGCGAAGGCTCAAAGTTATTCGCCTCCTTCTTATCAACAATATGAACAGAAAATTAAAACTGTGGGAACTGGACAGGCTTACGGAGGAAGAATTTCGAAAGCGACCAAAATTCCCCTTAATTGTGGTGTTGGATGGCATCCGTAGTCTGAACAACATTGGTTCCTTTTTTCGCACCGCAGATGCCTTCAATGTAGAGAAGATTTACCTCTGTGGGATTACGGCTCAACCACCTCATCGGGACATACAGAAGACAGCACTCGGGGCTACGGAAACGGTAGATTGGGAGTATCGCTCTTCGATCGTTGATTTGACTTCGGAGCTCAAGCAACAAGGGATGACCGTTTGTGCTGTTGAACAAGCTGAGCAGACAACTCTTTTACAAGAGGTGAATGAACTTCGGGGAGAAAAGTTTGTGTTGGTTTTCGGCAACGAAGTAGATGGGGTCGACCAGAAAGTGGTAGATCTGGCCGACCATATTATAGAAGTTCCTCAGTTTGGCACCAAACACAGCTTGAATGTCTCCGTGTGTGCTGGTGTGGTATTGTGGGAGTTTGGGAAAAGGTATTTTTAACTGGTTTTATTTACCATACTTTATTCCCATTTCGGCGTAGATCTTTTCACGATCTACACCCAGGCAAACTACCAGATAGTATTTGCCTTCCATCGGATAATAACCGATCCAGTATTTATCGGGATCCAACAAAAACATAAGATGTGCAATAGCGGGATTGTCGCCAGCAGTACCGATGGCATTGAGAAGACTTGGAACGGTATATTGTTCTATCGGAGAAGAAAAGGTCATCATTTCGTGCATGTATGCCTCATTGTAGATGTATTCCTCCGTGCAATCGCCAATTTTTGATTCACAATGAGCAAAGTTCAGGGCGCCGTTCTCAAAAATGGGAAAGAGGTCCATTTGTTTGTTGAAACGAAGCTCGAAGACAGAATCAATTTTTGCCAGGAAGGATGCTTGTTCCGGTCTTTGGATCCAGGGAATTTCAGTTTGAGCATAGAGGTTGATGCTTACGAAAAGTGTTGCGATGATTTGGATGAAGTTTTTCATGGTTTTTGGTTTTAGAGGTTTATGATTATTTGGATTTTTGATCGATGGCGATCTGAAGTTGAATTCCAACATAGTTTCGTTCAATAAGACTTAGGATCCAGTCGTAACGATGGTATCCAAAACTCATTCGAATACTCACGGGGCAGGTAATTTTTAAAAGACCTTTGACTTCTTTTGATCTTTTGAATCCGGAGACAATGAGGATGCCTGGTTCGTTGGGCAGGCTCCGTACGAACTCGTAAAGATCGATCCGTATTTGGTCAAAATTCGGGACGAGCTGAAAATCGGCACCATTGAGTTTGGAAGGATTTTCACGAAGGAACTCAAGCTTGTGCTGGAATTTGAGGGTTTTGAGTGTGCGGTCAATCAATTTTAAAGAACTTTTTTTAGTCATGGAGAAACAAGGGGTTAAAGATGAGACAATACGATTCCAGGCTACATAAAATGCAGATTTAGAATCAGTTAAAATAAGTGTAGCGGGATCCTGTACGTCTACAAGAATATATGAAAATTTTGGATAAAAAAAATGATTTTGGAAACTTTCTTTTAATTTATCGAACTGTACCAAGGAGAATAGTGTTTCGCCTTGACGCTTCATCATCGGAAGTTGGATATCTTGGCTTCATACATTTTATAGT
This sequence comes from Cryomorphaceae bacterium, assembly GCA_021298235.1. The sequence goes on from JAJTDX010000113.1 coordinate 10,355, forward strand.
ATGAGTAAACCAGAATTCCGTCTCATTAACAACAAAAACCCAACTGTGCTGTTCTTCATGAAATAATTACCTTTGCGGCGTTTTAATTCGGGAATATGATCAAAACAGATATAATTATCATTGGAGCAGGACCTTGCGGTCTTTTTACAGTCTTTGAAGCGGGTTTGTTGAAGTTGCGTTGTCACCTTATCGATTCGTTGCCTCAGCCCGGCGGTCAATGCTCTGAGATCTATCCGAAAAAACCGATCTATGATATTCCCGGTTTTCCTTCCATTCTTGCAGGAGAATTGGTTGATAATCTTATGGATCAGGCGGCACCTTTCAAACCAGGTTTTACGCTTGGAGAGGCAGCCA
>JAJTDX010000114.1 GCA_021298235.1 Cryomorphaceae bacterium
CTTTGTATAAATTCTTTCCAAAATCAAATTACTGATTGTCATAGAAGGTCCTACCGCATCGGGAAAAACCGCACTTTCCGTTGAATTGGCTCTTGCATTGAATACCGTTGTACTTTCAGCAGATTCTCGTCAGTTTTACAAAGAAATGTTCATCGGCACTGCGCGTCCGTCTCAAGAGGAACTAAAAGGAGTTCAGCATTTTTTCATCGGTTCACATTCAATTCATGATGAGCTCACTTCAGGACGCTATTGCCGGGAAGCCGAACATATTTTGAATGCTCAATTCAACACGCATGAAATGGTGCTTCTGACGGGTGGATCAGGCATGTATATTGATGCCCTTTGTAAAGGATTGGATAATGTACCTGTGTCCGAAACACACAGACAAGAATTAACCGAAGAATGGCAAAATAATGGACTCAGTTCACTACTCGCTGAACTTGAAGATAAAGACCCGGAGCATTTTTCGCGAATAGACAAAAACAATCCAATGCGCATCATTCGTGCTTTGGAGACAATTAGGAGTGCGGGCAAACCATATTCCTCGTTCATTGGCATGAAATCAAAGGAACTACCTTTTGAAATTATTCGTTTCCGTATTTCACATCCTCGAGAAAAATTATACCAACGCATCAATGAACGAGTGGATTTAATGATGGAATCCGGTTTGCTTGAGGAATCAAAAAGTCTATATCCAAAAAGAAAGCTCAATGCATTGAAAACCGTAGGGTATGCCGAACTTTTTGAATATTTTGAAGGAAAAACAGACTTAAAAAGAGCTGTTGACCTGATCAAACAACACACGCGAAATTATGCGAAGCGTCAAGAGACCTGGTTCCGCAGAAATCCGGAAAGTCAACCTGTACCCTTTTCAAACATCGAGGAAATGAAAAATGAGGTAATTCAGGCCGTGAATTCACGATTTAAATGAATTGGAACGATTCTTGAAAAAGTCCGAAGAAAATCGCCATGAAGATTAATTTTAAAGAGGTTATGCCTGCCCCACTTAGCTCCATCTCTCATGGAGAACAGAGTATTTGGGGACACCATTCAGAGTTTTCCAAAGGAGAAAAAATTCTACTTAATGCCTCGAGCGGAAAAGGAAAATCTACATTTACCTTTTGTGCGATTGGTCTACGAGCGGATTATAACGGCACCATTGAATATGACGGAAAAGATATACGTTCGTTCCACGCAGATGAATGGACGACAATCCGACAAAACAAGGTATCTGTCGTCTTTCAAGATCTTCAACTCTTTCCTGAATTATCTGTGTCCGAGAACCTAAGGATAAAAAATGACCTAACCGGAGTGTTCTCTGAAAAACAAATGAAGGAAATGCTCGATGTACTTGGTATCGGAGAGAAATGGGGACAAAAGTGCAAGTTCCTTTCTATGGGGCAACAACAAAGGGTAGCTATTCTTCGTTCACTTTGTCAACCCTTCGATATACTGATCATGGACGAACCATTTTCTCATCTAGATACAGAGAATTCTAAAATATGTTTGGACCTCATCGATCGAAGATGCCAAGAGCTTGGAGCTGGATTCGTCCTTACCACCCTGGGGGACGATCATGGTTTTCAGTATTCCAAAACCTTATACCTCTAGGCCATGCTCAATAGACTTCTTTTCCAACATCAGGACAGAAAACAACTTACGATCGCTTTCGCAGGTGCTTTTTTGGGAATGACTTTTTTGATTAGCACGATCCATTACCTTATAAAGGTGAATGAATTTGGTAAAGGAGCCGATATTCTCGGTCCAAATACGCTAATAGTTCAGAAAAAAGTTTCTAACTCAAGCTCCCTTAATCTCAATAAAATGGATTTCTCGAATCGTGAGATTCAAAAAATCAGAAAGGAGCCTTACATTGAAGATGCACAACCAGTCATCAGTAATAATTTTGATGTTTCCTTCGAAACGGCCGATCCTTTAGTTCCAAGATTCAGGACAGACGTGTTTATTCAAACCGTTGATCCCAAATTTCTTGATGTCAAAACCAAAAAATGGCAGTGGAAGGAAGGAGATGAATTTGTACCGATTATAATGCCCAGAGAGTTTCTTGTGATGCTCAATACATTCATGTCCGCAAGTGGAATACCCCCGGTTTCAGACGACCTCGCGATGGATGTCAAGTTCAAGTTCAAATTGAAAGACGAATCAAAAAATGAATACGTGGATGCCCGTATCATCGGGTTTACAAATGAAGTATCTTCAATCCTCGTTCCCGAAAAGTTCATGGAGTATGGAAATGCAAAATTCACGGCTGCAAGAGATAAAAAGATTACTCAACTCATGATTTCAGGCAAGGAAAGTGAATTCGGAAAATTAGAATCTTTACTTAAAAAACGAGGACTGGAATCAAAGAATTCCCAAATGCTCGTTGGACGATTGAAAAGTGTTGTAGGAACACTTTTTCTCGTTGTACTTGGAATATCAATTATTGCGGTTTTCGCTTCCGGATTGGTATTAATTCAATACATGCAACTGTTGATGTCAAGAAATGCCTATGAGGTAAGAACACTCATGCGAATTGGGCACCATCCGACAAGCATCGTTCAAAGTTTTCTAGGATACTTTCTAAAGGTATTTGGATTAATTTGTATGTTTTCTGCGGGTTCCTTCCTCCTTCTGAAATACTTTCTGGATGATGTTTTTGAATCCGGAGGATTGTACATCGGAAAAGAAATTACGCTTTTTGTGCCTTTCGCGATGCTCTTGAGCTTCGTTCTATTTGCCTTTTCGAGCTATTTAACGGCTAAAAAAGGCATTTACAATGAATTCTGAATGGTTAATGAAGTGTTAAATCCTCTACTCTTTTTACTTTTGCAACGTCATAGATGTAACTTTATCTAATAACAAAAAATACTATGAGATCAAGCCTGTTCATTCTTTGTTTTTTACTTTCCGGACTTGTGTTCGGACAAAAGCTTCGTTTCAAAATTGCGAATCAAAAAGACACTACAGTTCACCTTATCAAGTATTTCGGGAAAGGTCTATACTATGCCGATACTGCATATCCCTCGAAACAGCCTCTCCAGATTTTGTCGATAACATGAAGATTAAGAAATCGGAGGAGAACAGGGTCTTCATTGAATACATCAAATTCATTGGGCCGAAGAAATCTGAAGCAGGTAAGTTGGGTGAAGAACGTTCTAAACTTAAATCGGACGATCCCAAATACAAAGAACTAACAACGAATATCGATGCCTTAAACAAAGAAGTGATCGACTATCAGAACAATCTTATTAAGAATAATCCGGGTAAACTGGTTTCCAAGATCGTAAAGATGTCTATGGATATTGATATTCCGGAAGCGCCAAAAGACGAAAAAGGAAATATTATCGATTCGAACTTCCGCTTTAACTATTTCAGAACTCATTTCTGGGACAACGTGGACCTCACGGATGACCGACTGGTGAATACTCCTATCTTCCATTCAAAATTGGAATATTACTTCGGAAAGAATATGATGATCCAGCATTGGGATACCGTTTTATATCATGCATTCAAATTCTGTGATGCATTAAATCCCAAATCTAAAACGTTCGAATATTGTGTTTCTTGGATCACTTCCTCCTATGGGAAAAGCAATATTATGGGCATGGATAAAGTGTATGTGCTGATGGCAGACAAATACTATTGCAGCACAAATGCAGAAGGGAAATCTCCGGCGTTCTGGATGAAACAAGATAAGCTGGAAGAGTTATGCGAAAAAATACCCGTACAAAGAAACCTCGTTCTTGGTGTCCGTCCCCCAAACATTATTCTCAGAGATACTACGGACAGCAAATGGCAAGATTTCTACAGCCTGAAATCAGAGTTCACCATCCTCTATTTCTGGGATCCGGAATGTGGACATTGTAAGAAAACAACTCCGAAGCTGGAGACATTATATAAAGAAAAACTCAAAGCACGAAATATTGAGATCTTCGCAGTTGGTAAAGCCGTTGGAGAAGAGTTTGGAAAATGGAAGAAATTCGTAAAAGACAATAACCTTACATTTACCAATGTTGCCGTTACTGAACCTTTATTCAAAGCAGCGATGGAGGATGCACGTCAGTTTGTCCCAAAATATACAACGCTGGAATCGCTGAATTACCAAACTACTTATGACATTTTCTCGACACCGAGGGTGTTCGTTTTAGATAAAGACAAAAAAATTATTGCTAAAAGTTTGTCGGTTTCACAGTTAGAAGAAATGTTAGACAGACTGCAGGGAAAAGCGGATCTTCCTAAGTTGTTTCCTCCTGACCCTGAAGAGGATGAACAAATGAAATAACATATAGACGGCTCCGGTCGTCTTTTTTTTTAGCGAACTAATTTCCTGTTTATTTCTTGTGTATTTTTGAGTTCTAAACTCAACTCATGAAAAAACTCTTACTTCTTTTGTTCATCCCTGTCTACAGCTTTGGCCAAATCACGATGGGTGCTGCCTCAGGATTCCATTATCAAGATTTCAATACCTTATTGAATACAGGTGGTGTGAATGATTTCGTTGACAATGTCACTATTCCGTCGTGGTACTCTCAACGAACCACAACAAGCATCACATATGCAGCAGGAACAGGTAGTTCAAATGTAGGCGGGCTTTACAGTTATGGTTCCACGGGCTCCTCAGACCGGTCAATTGGCACAATTGGTTCCAATAATTCATCCTATGGTGGGAATTTTGCTCACGGAGTTCAATTTGTAAATTTCACTGGTGCTGATGTCACACAGATGTCTGTAAGCTACAAGATGGAACAATGGCGCTGTGGTGGCAACACAACTCCAAATACGGTAACTTTTTGGTACAAGATCCTCTCCACACAGATGACCAATCTTATGCCCGGAGTTTTTACCGGCTGGACTCAGGTAACTGCTCTTTCCGCTAGCAGCCCCGTAAATTCAGCTACTGCAGGGGCTTTAGATGGCAACGCGACAGCAAATGAGGTGGTTCTCAATAATATTACGATACCCGAACTTGTTATACCGAATGGTTCGTACATTATGTTGAAATGGGACGATGTTGACCATACAGGAAGTGATCATGGGGTGTCCATAGATGATGTCACCATTACTTGGGGGTGCGCATCTTCCTCCATTATTTCTGAAACGTCCTGCGGTGATTACGTTTCTCCTTCCGGAATAACTTATTCAAGCTCAGGAACCTATGAAGAGAGCACAACCAATAGTGCCTCATGTGACAGTATTGTTACAATAGATCTTACTGTACTCCCATCTACCGTTTATTACATTGACAGCGACCTGGATGGATTTGGAGATGACTTATCAGGAACGAATTATTGTGTTGATCCTGGCGCTGGTTTTATTCTCGTCGGTGGCGATTGTAACGATACTGACAATTCAATTTATCCGGGAGCAACCGATATTTGTGACAATGCAGACAATGATTGTGATGGACAATTTGACGAGGATGCTGTATTTACCGATTATTTCATTGATGCCGACAACGACGGATTTGGTGCGGGAACGGCCATTCAGCTATGCTCAATTTCAGGTCCTGGATTCTCAACAAATGACCAAGATTGTGATGATGCAGACAATACCGTTTATCCAGGAGCGACAGAGCTCTGTGACGGTGTGGACAACAATTGCTCAGGCAGTGTGGATGAAGGTTTGGCTACTACAAATTATTACGTTGATTCGGACAATGACGGACACGGCGTTGGAGTGGCTACTCCTTTCTGTAACGATCCAGGTACAGGATTCTCCCTCTTGAACGATGATTGTGATGATTCGGATGCTTCAATTTATCCTGGAGCATCTGAAATTTTGAATAATGGTGTAGATGAGAATTGTGATGGAACAGATAATTATTTGGGATTGAATGAGTCTAGTTTAGGGGGTATAGCTATTTATCCGAACCCCTCCAATGGAGTATTCGAACTAAGCATGGATGAATTTTCAACTTCCTTTATCGTTGAGATTTATTCACTGAATGGTCAAAAAATAATTTCTACAGAAATGACCAAATCAAAAAAGATCCTTGATCTCTCTGAATTGTCCGCAGGAACATACATGCTCCGTGCGAATACTCTCGAGCATGTTTACACCGAACTTATAGTGATCGAGTAGTTCATACTATACCTTCATATAAAGGCTATTCGTTTGAATAGCCTTTGTTTTTTTATTATTTTTAGTCGGTCAAACTGTAAAACCTCATGAAAAACCTCATAATCTTTTTCCTATCTTTCTTTGTAATTCATGCCTATTCGCAAACCTACTGGCAACAAGAGGTGAACTATACGATTACTGTGAAGCTCAATGACAAAGATAATTCACTAAGCGCCTTTGAATCGTTTGAATATATTAATCACTCCCCCGATCAACTAGACAAAATATACATCCATCTTTGGCCAAACGCATACAGAAACGGGAAAACTGCTCTAGCCAAACAGTTATACAAAGGAGGTGAAACCATGTTGCAATTTGGAGCAGACAGTCTTAAGGGAGATATTGATAGTCTGGACTTCAAGGTCAATGGAGCGACAGTCAAGTGGGAATACGATGCTAAAAATCCAGATATTTCAATTTTACACCTAAATGAACCACTTAATTCAGGAGGAAAAATTGTCATTTCAACCCCTTTCAAAGTGAAAATTCCCTCAGGAGAAATCTCTCGACTTGGACATATCGGTCAGTCCTATCAGATTACTCAATGGTATCCAAAACCTGCTGTTTATGACAAAAATGGATGGAATGCGATCCCGTATCTCAATCAAGGAGAATTCTATTCTGAATATGGCTCATTTGATGTTACCATCACTTTACCTAAGAATTATGTAGTTGGAGCAACAGGAGACCTTCAAACTCAGAGCGAAATTGATTTTCTAAACGCGAAAGCCGCTGAAACACAAAAACGAATTTCTGATCTTGCCAGCGCAGCAGTAAATAAAGGCCGTTCCAAAACAACTCCCTTTCCTCCGTCCGAAAATGAATTCAAAACGATACGCTATACTCAATCAAGAGTGCATGACTTTGCATGGTTTGCAGATAAGCGATATGCTGTTCTTAAAGGTGAGGTAGAATTGCCACAAAGTAAACGAACAGTTACCACCTGGGCTATGTTTGTGCCGAGCAGTGCCGAAACGTGGCAGTATGCCATCGAATACATCAACGATGGGACCTATTATTATTCCAAATGGAACGGTGATTACCCGTACAACCAAGTTACAGCTGTTGATGGTACCATCTCAGCCGGAGGAGGAATGGAATATCCCAATGTAACCGTAATCGGAAGCACATCCAGTAAAGAGGATCTTGAGGTGGTAATTGTGCATGAAGTTGGACACAATTGGTTCTATGGAATATTAGGTTCCAATGAACGAGTTCACGGATGGATGGATGAAGGAATGAATACATTGAACGAGGTGCGATATATTCAAACGAAGTATCCTGATAACAAGCGAATGTCAGACATGGTGCTGGGGGGAAGGTTTCATTTGAACGATTTGGATCACCATGATATGGGGGATATTTCTTACCGTTTCATTTCTATTCTTGGAGAGGATCAACCAATAGAAACACATTCGGCTGCATTTAGCTCTGCTAATTATGGCATCGTAATGTATCAAAAAACAGGCTTAATCTTTTATTATCTTAAAGATTATCTCGGTGAAGAGCTTTTTGACAAATGCATGCATGCCTATTTTGAAGAATGGAAGTTTAAGCACCCACAGCCTGAAGACATGCGTCAATCACTCGAACGAGCCTCGGGAAAGAACCTCAGCTGGTTGTTCGAGGATCTCATTCAAACAACCAATCACATTGATTATAAACTGAAAAAGGTGACCGTTTCCTCCAATGGTACCGATGTCAAGGTTAAAAATGTAGGTCAGGTAGACGGTCCGATCGAGGTGAGTTTTATTCAAAACGGAGAAGTTAAGAGCAGTCAATGGATTGAACCTTCCGCACAAGACAAAACTGTACATTTCAATCAGGAGCTCGGAGAACCAGCAGCCATTTTGATCGATGCGAACAGTGACATCCCTGAACTAAACCGAACGAATAACGACTGGCATTCGGAAGGTCCTTTGAAAAAAACAGGACTTCTTAAGCCTGAATTTCTTTTGGGTGATCATGAAATAGGTCGCACGAATGTATTTTGGACCCCGATAATTGGAGGCAATGTGTATGATCATTTGATGTTTGGCGCCGCAGTTCACAACATGGGAATTCCATTCCAAAAGTTTCAATACTTTGTGGCCCCAATGTTCTCTACAGGACGAAACATGCTTTCGGGTATGGGCGAGTTTTCCTATACTATCTTGCCAAAAAATGGATTCAAACTTAGCCGAGTTGGTGTGTCTTTTAAATCTTTCAAATACCAAGATGAACCAGAAATGCGTAAAGCTGAGGGAACTTATTCTGCTCTATCTCCATATTGGTTTGCAAAATTAGGCAATCGGAAAAATTCTCCTCTTTCTCAGTCTGTTCTGGTTCAAGGAATTTTGCGATACAACTACAACAATGGCTTAGCGCAGGATTATTATGGAGGATTTGCAAAGTACGATGTATCCTATTCCTTGCCTGACCATAAGCTTAATTTTGGGATTCGAATGGATGCCTTGAAAGGTTCGGATGCTGAAATGGCCAGAGTTACAGTAGAAGGAAATTATCGATTCCGTTACATGAAGAAGAACTACAACCGTTGGATTGAGCTTAGAGGATTCGCCGGAAATTATTTACTCTTCAACTCTGACATTACTTCTTCTACTTACCGGTATGCCATGTCGCTCAACGGGACGGATGGAGCTCAGGATTTGTTTTTCGAAGATTACTATTTTGGAAGAGGACAGATTAGTGGACTTTGGTCACAACAGCGTCAAGACAATATGGGAGGCTTTAAATCATCCTCCTGGTATGGCACTACAACCAACTGGATGGCAACTACAAATGTATATGTTCAATTACCTATTAAACAATTAGGCTTCCTTGGAATCTATGCAGATGCGGGAGCTTTTTCAAATGGAGTGAGTGTGAACAACGCTTTTGACTTTGGTGTAGGCATGCGCATTTCTAAGGTATTCGGTGTTTATTTCCCAATCTGGATGAGCAAGCAGTTGGCTGACTCTTTTGGAAATTCACCTTATGGAGAGAAGATCAAGTTCGTACTCAGAATGAATAATAATACGTTACAGATCCAATTAGATAGTAGAAAAACAAAGACACTGCTCCATAATATCCACGCGGAGTAAAAAACAGAAACATGCTAAGTGGTAGCAAATGAACCCACCAAATAAATCTGTTGTCTTTACTTTTTTCCACGAAACCAATCAACAGCAGCGATAGTAACACCGGTATGGCCGAGTAATAGATTGAGAATAGTAGAATTCCAAAACTATCGCGAAAATGAAAGGTGTTGCTGATTTTAAAAAGTGAAGAAATATTCCAAAGAATTGTATTCGACACACCTCCTAAAAGAATTATTAATAGTCCTACGATCCAATATCTTTTCATGAAAATTTAAATGAGCTCGGATAATTCCAACCAACGGTCAGATTTTTGCTCCAACAGCTTTACCACATCAGCCAATCGCAGTCCCGTTAGTACGATTTCATCGTTAGAAAGTGCCACATTCGACAGGTTTTCGGTGAGGGCCTTTTTCTCTACTTCGAGCTCTTCCAACTCCTTTTCAAGCTGTTCAAATTCAATTTTTTCCTTGAAAGACAATTTTCGCTTTTCATTGGTTTTTATCTCAGGGCTATGCGATACTAGTTTTTCCTCTTTTAATGTGGCTGACTGTTCTCGCTTATCAGAAATAGTCTTTTTTCGATATTCTGTATAATTCCCTACAATATCTTTGACCATCCCCTCCCCTTCAAAAACGAATAAATGATCCACCATTTTATCCATGAAATATCGGTCATGAGATACTACGATCAAGCAACCTTCGAAGGAC
>JAJTDX010000022.1 GCA_021298235.1 Cryomorphaceae bacterium
GGAATAGTAACCATCCAATTGCCAGGTGAACACCTTTTATGTTCTCGCCGAAAATCGTATGCATGGCAAAGCCCATAGCCAGGGCAGCCATTACCGAGGTAGCTAAAACTACACCACCTATACCTGCATTTTTTATGTGATCAGAGTAGGGAGCATATTGAAGGATTTGTGAATCGGCACCTGCACATTTCCAAAGAAACTTCATCATGTATTTTCTGAAGTTGTTTTTGTAATCTTTCTTTTTGTAGTCTACCAGCTCATTTAGACCGATTGAATTACTATTATCACTCATAGTGTATTGTTTTAGGGTTATTGAAATTATATATTATTTTGGTTTTGCTTGGAATTATTTTCTATTTGTTCTCTTATGGCATCATTATATCCCGCAGGGTTGAAACGGTATGTCTGTACAATCCTCTGTTCATTAATTGTCTGATTTATTTTTATTTTTTGCTCCGTAACAGGACTTTTGAAAAACAGTCTGGGTGTTCTGGCATACGCTCTTTTGTATTTAGAGTATATGCGTTTAAGGTTCCAGTTTCGGAGCTTTTGTACTCTTTCCAATGTGAATCGTTTTCCGCGATAGGTTGTATCCGAAATACGCGTTGTATTCAGCTCGAAATCGCGTTGTCCGAAGAAATCATCATGGCTTAGGTTGAAGGTGTCAAGCTTTCGGATCGGTTGGGCTTGAATGCTAATGATTTTCTCTATTGTTTTACGTCTTGGAAAGCTTATTTCCAATTTGTAGCTGTTTAAGCCCTCCTCCAGCACAATAACTTTAACATTCCCTTTGGGGTTTTTATGTAATACCGTCCACTTATCTTGTTCAGAGCCGACCATCTTGTATAATTTGGTATTAAGAGCACCACGGGTGTCCCAGCAAAGGAGCAAGCTCATTCCCTTGTAGTAAATCGGTCTCTCTGAATTCAAAACATAGTACTCATGAAGTCCATGCTCGCCAATGTAGTATTCGGGAATAATTCTAAATGAAAAGTCTCTAATTTCTGTGGGTTCTCCTGAGAAAAGCATCCAAAACCATTTTTTGATTTGGGATGAATACGGCAGAATAACCATGAAAAGGCAAACCAACATAAACAAACCCCATGCAAATTCAGGCTCTAATGATGCTATCCAATTGAAGAAGCCTTCCATATTAGTTCACTGGAATTATTTCGTGAATAATGTATTCATGCTGTTGTTCATGAATTGCTATGGGAATAGTAGTTTCGAGGAGAAGATAATTTTTAGCCTGATGTCTAATGGTTTGCCCAGGGAAAGGTAAATCAGAAACACCCACGATCATGTGCATTCCTAAATTTTCATTTTTAAATTCACACAAAACAAGTACAATGTTTTGACTTTTTATCATTTGCTTTAGTATGCATGCAAACAGTGCAGATTTGCTGTCACAATCAGCATAGGAAATCGCCATGCTTTCATGTGGAAGGGAAAAACCAAAGTAACCATAATTTCCATGATCAAATTCTGGTTGACCATAAGGAATAAACTGAACAAAATTAAGTGCTGCCTGAACACGGTTAACATAGCTGTCGTACCCTTGCTGTTGAAGCTGTTCTACAATGAATGTAGCAATATCACAACCTACATCCTGACTTAAGCTAATTATATAATTGTAATCTATCCCGAAGTCGTTCGCATTATTAAAATAGAAGCCATCTTTATTCATGTGAAGCTGCAGGTAATTCGGGTCGGTTGATTTCAGCTGATAAGATTTTTCATCTACGGGTCCAAAGCATGAGTTATGGACACCAAAAGCACTTACTTTGGATGAGAATTCTTGAGGTATAAATGAAACAGTATATTTGGCTTCTGATCCATTTAGAAGAGGAAAGGTATAGCTCAAATTTGCTTTTTCACCTTCGACTCGTCCTGAAACTGTATAGCCGTTGTTTCTAAATTCTCCAGGTGTTCTGCGGTAATTTTTTGGTTTGGTGGAGTGTTTTGCGAGGTACTCAATGAGTAAATGATTCTCATCGGAGAGCACCGCATTGTCTCTCTGGACGAAACCAAAAAGGCCACCATTCACCCAGAAAAGTGCAATTAAAAGAATAATCAGATATATGTAGGTTTCAGACATGAATATTGTCTTTCAAGCAACGAACAAAAAAACCAGCACTTTTATCATACTGTCTAAGTCTTACATTTCCTGTTAATCCGTTTACCTCAAAGCTGAAGGCAGTGTAGATCATTTTTTTCTCTGAGGTCCAGAAAATCCGTTTATCGTTAACCTCATTATAGCTTCCCATGGCAAGTCGGTGATGCATTGTTGCCTCCTGAAATTGATTTAAATGAGGTTTAATAAAATCTTTCGTGTTTGCTGTGATCAATTCGTTAACATCTGCTAAGTTCGGAATACGCCACCCTAGGGGGGCTAAGCCAGCAGGATGAGAGACCGCGTAGTAATTGTAAAGAATCCCATGATCTTTACCCTCTTTTCCTTCTACACCTGAATAACACCATGCCGGGGTTCGACTGGCTTTGGCTTGATTCCATTCCTTGTCATCCTTGGCGTGCAAAATACGTTCTCCATTTCTGAATTCAGTTACGGAGAGGTATTTTAACATCCATGTTTGGTTCCCAAATATGGCTTCTTCACATATGAAAACAGGTGTGGCGTGTTGACCATCATCCACTATCAGAGGAATTACATCAATCTGAGAGTCTTGACCGACTGAGCTCTGATTATCTGTGCTTTGGGCAGTTGGATCAGCCGGTTCAGGTTCAATTTGTACATCGGGATTAACATCAAAAGTTGCATCACTTGATAGATCAACATCTAGCTCATTTTGAAATGGTGTAGTTACAGGATCCTCCTCAAATGGTTCTAGCCATGGTTTGGTTGAAATGTCGCATTGCGGGCACCAAAAGTCAGCCGTCGGATTGTCATAAATGTGATCAGGATTGTTTTTGCATCTGTATTTTGTCATGACTTCAGATTACTATTTAAAACGATTCAGTTCATTTTCAATGCTTTTTATCTGCAATTCCATTTGATTAAATGTGCGAATGGTATCTTTTAATTGGTCATGCATTCTTTGCATGTACTTGCCGTAAAAATCACGCTGTCGTTGGTCTTTCCATTGACGAGCGACATGATCCATGTCTAAGCTAAATTTCTTTTCCAATTCTTTCAGCGCATTTGAGCATTGATTAAATGTATTGCTATAGCCTCCGGACTTCATATGTTAATTCGATATGGTTTTATATGCGGAAAATTCGTTGGCTCTGATTTGTTGAATGGTGTAACCATTTTTCTCAAGCAGATCGAAGTCGGATTGAGAGACTTTATCAATAGAAATTTTATTTCCTTTTTGAGGAGAATTTTTTATGTCATTTTCGAGTGACTGCAGTGTAAGTTGTGATAAATTATTTTGTTTTGAAAAATGAAAGGTATCTCCCAATAGTCGCACTCCCTTAATCATTTTATTTTGAGAAATTCCTTTGTTATTGCTAACATTTGACCCTCCATGAGCTCTAAGCTTTAAATAGCTCGATCCAAGCTGCGAAAAAGTGTTTAAAATAGATTGTGCTTTCTGACCTAATTTCATGAATTCAGTATGATGACCTTCCAAATTTCTAAAGCGCGAAAGCATCATGTCTGTTTGTGAAAGAAGCCCCTTTAACGTTTCTATTTTTTGATTTAGACGACTTTTTTCTTCATGATCTTCCTTTGAGAGATTGGATAGTTGATCTATAGATTCTTTAAGATCAACTTCTATGTCTCTACGAAGCTGCTCTAAGCAATCTCTGTTCTGCTCTGAAATCGATGGAAGCTGTTGAGCCACTCCATCAATAGTTTTGGCAAGTTGCTCATACAACATAATATCACTTATTACCCACTGAGTCATAGTGTTACGGCATAGTATTGTTTTATGATTTCGCTTCTCGTTTGTAAATCTATTACACTTTGGTCGATTGATTTTTTGACATCTAATAGTGTTTTGCTCGATTTCTCTACTGCTGTTTTCAATTCTTCAAACTTTTTGTCCTTGAATCCATCCTTGTAGAGCTGTTCAATTTTAGTAGCTAGCTGCTCTCTATATTTGGCGAGTTGTTCTAATTCTTGTTGCAAGAATTTAATCTCCTGGTCAAGGCTTCGAAAATCGTTGTGAATTTTCATTTGACAGAATTGTTTAGAAACCTTTCTATTACTGGTATCCAATGCTTCTCACTGTGTTCCTTATATCGCTTAAGCTCCTCAGCAAGTGGCTGTAATTTTTTTATGTGAACAGAAAAGTCTCGCTTGAATTCTTCACATTTATCATCGTCCCAATCTTCACCCAATCGCTTCAAGGAATTATTCATATTGCTTTCACAATCTCTTAGCTTTGCGCTGAAATTTAACAACGATTGATTGAACTCTATAAGGGCTTTTATGTTTATTTGAACAGACATTTTAAATGAAATTAAATGCGTTATTAATTATCTTATTTTATTTGAAGTGAATTCAAATATTGCAATAATATTTTTTCCTGTGACTGCAAGTACGTCTCGTGTCTTTGTAGCCATCCTAAAAGATTTTTAATGTCTCCTTCGGAACGCCGAATGACTCCCTGAAGATTGTCATACATTTTATCTTTGAACCCATCTTTATTCAAATTAACAATCCCAGTGTCAAGTTTCTTTTTGATAGTTTCGATTTCCTGTCGAAGCGAATTGATTTTTTGAATCATTTCTCGAAGTGCATTCGGATCGACATTCGCTAATTTACGTATGGCCATAGTATGCGGTTAATATATTTTTTAATTGTCTTCTCCAGATAAAAGATCCAGTGAAATTGTAGCATCATCAGAGAATATGACTTAAATTTAAATCCTTCCTGACTGGATTGAGAATAATAGATAGCTTTGCTCCTGCAAGTAGTGTTTTCTGGATCAATAAGCTTGCAAGCCTTGTTTGAATTTATAAACTCCCTTGAGTCATCTTCATTCATCCAGTAAGCTACACGGTGTTCAAATGCACCTAAAACATCCTGTCCCAGCTTAGCAAGGGTACTTGCTCTATTGATTTCACAGACAAAGTAGATTCCTTGCGATGAACCGGAACGCAGGAGATTTAGGAAAATCGTATGTAATTCATCGTTTCCTGAATATTTATACAAAGTAACTAACCTTTCTAATCCGGGAATACAGATAATTATTGGTGTTTTATCTAATTGATTTTCTGATCTTTTTGACTGAATGTCTTCCAATGTTTTTAGGACCAGTTCTAATTCACCTTCTGAAAAAACTTCCGAATGCGGAGTGTTTTCAATAAGTAGATCTAGACCCAAATCCTTTTTTAACTCTTCCTCGAAAGGAATAATCCAGAAAATGGAGGTATTTGAATTAGGCACACCGTAGGTTAAGCTGGATATTATGCTGATAAACGATTGCATACTGTATTCCCTTTCATTTCCCGAGATCAGAATATTTTGATCTGAGGACTTATTGTTTATTTTCCATGAAAATTGGAAATGTGCAGAATTACTAATAAGGAAAGTTTCTCCAATCCAGCAGGAAATTCCATGCTTCTTAAATTGTGTTTCGTCAATTGAGTCCTTATTCAGTAAATTTTTATTTGAAGAAAAAGAGGCCTCAATTGAAGAGTCGAGAAAGAGAGAAGGAGCTATGTCAAGTTTTCGCCGTTCAGCCTCTGCTCTGATTTCTTCCAAAAGCGGTGACAAGTCTTCATTATCCAACAAGTATGATTTGAAAAAATGATTTCCACCTTCAGAGTTCACTTCCCCGTGAGTGTAATTGATGAAGCCTTGACCGATACGAGTAATCTCTTTGGATGCATTATAATTGGACGACCCGAGAATTGCTTGTGCCGCATCTGGACTTGATTTCAAAATAATACGCGTATGAAACTGACTTATGGCTTGGTTGAATGATTTGTGACTTACATTGTTAAAATTCTGAGTTGCAAAAAGCAAATTGATGCCCATCCCTCTACCTTTTTGAATAATTGACAGAATATTCGTGAAAATTGAGTTTAGAAAATCATCGTCTGCTGTACCCAAAGATCCGAACTCATCGATTACCACTAATATTCTTTTCGGCGCAGAAGAGGCTAATCGCTCATCTTTGTAAACATCTTCTAAATTATCAATTTGAAATTTTGAATACTCATTGTACCTCCTCTCCATTTCCAAACGCAGATTCTCAAACACATTATCGATCAATTCAATTTCCGCACTGAAAGCATATAGTTTAACATGAGGAAGTTTGTGTGCTTCAAATACGCTGAATCCTGCTCCATTCTTCATGTCAATGAGATACATTTCCATTTGTTCCGGAGAGTATTTCAGAGCAATTGAGGTAATGATACTCTTAAGTAAGTTAGTCTTTCCTGAACCAACTCCACCGCAAAGCAATGCTCCTGTGAATTCTTTGGTGGTATATTTTAAATGCTCTAATGAATCACTGTTGGTTGATTTACCAAGTGGAATTGAGATTTCGCGTCCTACATTTCCTGAAAACCATTTGGTTTTGTCTTTTTCGCAGTGATCTATAAATCGAAGTTTAGCCCGGTTCGCTACCACTTCATTCAATTCATTCTGAAATGTTTCCAGCAATACTTTTTTATCCTCAACACTGAGATTCTTCGTTATGAATGTGTCTTTGGAAAATTCAGAAGGTATCCATTGTCCAGTAAGATCAATGGTCCTGTAGGTGTCATATTGAATAGTTTTCAATTTTTCAGTGTACTCAGAATCCATGGGTCTGGATGTGTTGAACAAAAGAATAAAGTTACATCCGAACCTAGTCAACTGATACGAACGTTCGAGCAATTCAAACAATTTACTTTGCTCGAGTAAATTCTGACAGTTATCTACTACAAATAGCCTATAAGGAATAATATCATCATACTTTTCAGCCTTGATTTTTTTAATATTGAATTCATGTGTCGTCTGATTATTTTCCTCAATTTCAGACCAAATAAGCGTTAGCTTTTCACGAACTTCTTTTTCAACTGTTTTAATAGAATTTTCAATTTCCTCAATACTACTTCCTTTCGTAATAACGGATGAAGGTAATTTCAGAAACTCACTGAATTTGTCCCAGAACTGGCTGTCAAAAATCTTTAATTGAATTTTATCAGGTAAATTCGAAGCCAGTGCTCTTAGTATTAATCCATCGGTAATATTTTCAACACTTGATTTCTTAGCATCATCATAAAATAAAATGAAGTTCGTTTTATCATAAAAATCAACTATTACAGGAATTTGTACATCCCAGGCATTGATGCTATTTTTGAACGAGTGTATCATGTTGCCTAATCGCACTGAAGAGGAGGCATTACTATAATCTGCAACAGGAAAGGAGATTAGCTTTTCCAAATTTGTTGTTCCTTTGTTTGAATTGACTTTTGAAGTCATGTATTCTTGAAATCCTGAGAATAGGGAATTAATTTTTTGTGAAAATTCATCCTTTTCCAGCTCTAATTTTTGTGTGAGGTTATTTATTTCTGCCGTTTTTTCTGATTCAAATTTTGTCTTCTGTTTTGCCGATGAGGACTTATATTCTTCTATTTTTAGGGACGAGTGTTCATGGATTGCAGTTTCAAGATCTAAAATACGTTGGTTCATTTCCGGGCCAATTTCCGCCTTGCTAAATGTCTCCAACAATTTTTTGTACCTCCATATCTCTGCCTTTAGGTAATCACACTTCTTGGAAAGCATTTCAAGATGTGCTTTGGAGTTTTCATCCAACAACTTTATACCATTGTCAAGGTCTGTTTTTGCTTTTTGTAATTCAAGGTCAAGCTTTTCAAGCTTTAATTCGACTGAATCGACCTCATTTTGGAAAGAGTTTATAAAAGCACTTTTAGCCTCGTTGTGTACAGATTCCAGGAACATGATTGTTTGTGATAAGTAATGGTTATTTGCAAATATATAATTAAGATTTAATATAGTTTAAATCATTCTTTATAATTATACAAAGTGCTGTAATTCATGGTTTAAGACAATAAATCAAAATGATAAAAGTTGATTTTCCTTACTTATCAAGTTATGTTAATTTTATTGAATCTGATATTATTTGCCGGTTTGCTCAGAATATAAATCCGACTGTGGAGGAAAGTACTTGTTCCTATTTCAGATGAAAATACTGAAGAATTTATTGATCACGCCGATTTGAATATTTCAAATGAACCAATAAATCAAGCAGATAATTTTTCTTAAGTCCCAACCTAATAAATGAACAGTTTGACGATGTTGACTGAATTAATAGGGGTGAGCAACATTAGGATTTATTTTTTTTATTAAAAATTGAATAAATCTTTTCGTAGTACATGTGCAGAAAAGTAATGAGTGCAGCAAGGCAAATCCCTATAAATACGAGTATTGAAATTGAGGAAAAACTTGATGCATCTATAATAAAAGAGAGTAAACCGGAAATGCCAATGATAGAAATGACCACACCTATCACATCACGTTTCACATTATTTTTGTGCTCTTCTTCGTGTTGAAGAATGTTCTTAACTCCATCGATACTTTCATTTATGTCACTTAGGAGAATGTCTATGTTCATTTGTTTTTGAAGTAATCTAAAAAAAACATCTATTTCTGAATAAGTTGAAATAGAATAATAAAATTGAGATAACCGCACGTCATTTATGTCTTTTGAAAATTTCTTTAAAGCGGTTAATCTTTCAGAATTAGATATTTTTTGTTTTCGATGTTCCTGAATGATTTCCGAAACAGAATAATTTAGATTAAGAATGGATTCTCGTTGGTTTAGCGCCATGAAAATCGAAGGACAATACATTGAAAACGATTCCTCAATAGTGCGATTAGGGTCTAGTATAATTGCTCCTTCGTTCGATGCAAAAAAATAGGTTAATTCAACATTTTTAAAATGATCATTAAGATATGTACTATCAATTGTTTCATTCGTATTATTAACAAATCCGTCACTCGGAATTCTTAGTATGTTAAAACATTTTTTGTTTACGTCCTGATAACTTGTAACCCTGTCAGAGATTAAATGAAATTGAAAGGGTTTTGAGTGAATAAATGAAAAACCAGATCGTTCATTTTTTACAAGTTCTGGAAGGTATGATATTAAAAAGGAATGTAAGGACAAATATTCGACAATTTCATTGTTCTTGGCGATTTTAAAGCTGTATTTTTTTCTTTCAGTGTTTTTCTTTAATTCGACATCAAGATTGTAGAATCTAAATAATTTTTGATTTTGCAAATTTTCAATTACCTCAACTTCTTGATGATGAAGATTAATTTCAAATAAAATATAACCGATGTTTAAAAGAGAATTGATTAAGATCCATAAATTCGAAAATTCGGCTCTTATAGAAAGATTTGAATCCAAATAAAATTGGTGCCCTTGGTAGCGATCGCCAAAGCTTTCTCCTTGGCTATCTTCAAGTGAATTCATTTCTAAACAATTAATATCCAGAAATTCTTTTCCTTCGGTAGACGTATCAAATTTTTTACCTATAAAATCAAAGAATTTTGATTTATCAATAAATTTCCTAATGTCACGATTTGATTTATTTTTATAAATCTTGGTTTCTAAGAAATCTAGATTTTCAAATCTAAATGGAATGATAATTAGTGTTTTGGATTTTGTGGTCATATCCTTAGCAATGTCTAATAAATCTCAAGGATAATCCGTCTCCCTTATCTGTGTAAAAGGAATACAGAGAATCATTTTCAGAATTCACGTCAAATCCGAATGCATACAATGTGTTTTCTTTTAGCTCATCGGAAGTCCACCAAAATCCAAATTCGCCGAAATTTAAAAAGGAACCATTAAAATCACGCGTTCCACAAAAAAATGAAAAAATCTCATTATTTACATTTTTTGATTCATGAATTTGAGAATTACAATTTATGAATGCTTCATTGCTTCCAAATAAATTGGCCTTTAACTTTCTAAAGTCATCTAGAGTAGGTACTCTCCATCCCTCAGGGGCAATTCCCCTTAGGTCGGAAACAGCATACCAGTTGTATAATATTATTGACTCGTGGTAATTATTTTCGTTGATAGGATACAAACAACATGCGGGCTCTTTTTTTTTACTTGCATCTAACCATTCTGATGTGGATTCGATCAAACGAATTTTTTCTCCATTTCTGAAACTGGTTAAATTGGAATTGTTCTTCATCCATACTTGATCTCCAATTTTTAATTCCGAGAATTCCATAACCTCACTATTATAAAACAATTAAAAAAAAGCCGGATGAATTACAACCAATGGCAAATAGATAATCGCAATGTTGACATCGAGACATATTATATGTTTATTGTTACGAATGAAATCATTTTTCTTAATCAAAGTTATTTATAAAAGGATAATCCTAACCCGCTTTAAAAGAAAGATTTCCTCTTTTGGTTATTTTCTAATCTTCTTTCAGTTATGTCAAAAAAAACAAAAATCATGGTAAATCACTACCTAATTTTTAATGCTGTATCCTATGAAAAAGTTGATCCTGACATGTGCGGTGCTGCTTGCTTTTGAGTCTCAGGCTGCCAAAAAGAATCCGTGGACCTTACCCCAAGGTGAGCTTCTCCATGTGTATCAATGTGTTGAAAATGATCGTTCAACAGAATTGGTTCGTTTGTACGCAGATGGAACCTACGAACATTTGTTGTACGAACGCAAAAGCTCGAGACGAGAGCAAGTGGAACGGAATCTGGGAACCTATCTTGTTAAAAAAGGAAAGATTGAGTTTGCCAAACCGACACAAAATGAATTTACCGGGAAATTTAAATACGGCAGCTTTCAATTCAAAGACGGAAAGTTGTTTTCAAGTTTGGTCGATGCAGTTTTCAAGAGCTCGAATGAAGCGTTCAAAAGAAGTGAAGAAACTCGGTTTCGTAAACCATTCTTCATAAAGCTGAGAAAAGATGAAGTAGTGAACAACAGCGGTGCTGCTGATCTTTTGAAATTAGAAGATTTGTTGAGCTATCTTTTACAGGGCAAAAAGACGGAAGCAGAAAAATTGAGCGTTCTTGAGGCGTTTATTGCACGCACTGTCACCTATGATGAGGAAGCACTCAATACGGGTAAACCAAAAAATGATCAGACGAATGCCCTTGCTATACTTGCCGGAACAGATCGAACTGCACTGTGTTCGGGGTATGCATTTACATTGCGAAAGCTATGCGAGGAGGCAGGATTGGTTTGCCGTAAAGTGGATGGACTGTCGAGAGATCGTTCCTCTATGGAAGCACTTTTGCCACATA
This sequence comes from Cryomorphaceae bacterium, assembly GCA_021298235.1. Next base: position 11,217 of record JAJTDX010000022.1, read on the forward strand.
GCTGGAATCTTATCACTGTTGATGGACAGAACCAGCTGCATGACCTCACATGGGCCGACAAAGGCGAGGAGTTGGACTTGAGGTGGATTAATGCTACTCCCAACGTTTTTATCAGCTCTCATTATCCGCAAAAACAAGAGGATCAACTCTTGTCTTCACCCATTTCCAAAGATGAATTTCAATCGCGCGTGTTGATGACAAGTAATACAAAGTTGACAGCATTGCCTGTTACAAATTTGAAAAGAGTAAATATTTTCAAGGAAAACCTTGAATTTCAAGTCGAAGGAGATCACATCGTTCAGGTTTATCAGTTGCCTGTGGCTTTGCTGAATGTTGTTTTTCGCGGAGAAAGTCCAAAGATTTCATTTACTCCCAAACCCATGGAGGCTGACGTCTCTTTGAAAGAGGGGAAAACTTCCGTTACCGTACCACTGAACGATCATCTGTATTTCATCCGTGTGGTAATAGATGGAGCTGTTGAAACAGAGGTAAGGGCAATGAAAAATGGTCCGGAGGCAGTGTACAATCATTACATGGCTGTCGCAACAAATAAATTTGCAGATCCTTTAATTAGAGGAATTCTCTCAGCGGTGAAAATGAAAGATACTGAACGTTTGAAAACCTTGGTTGGTGATACAAATACGGTGTTTTTCAATGAGAAAAAGAAACTGATCCTCGACCAAAAAGTTTTGACCTCTATCGCAACCTGGACAGGAGAGGTTTCAGCATTGACCAAACAAGTTTCGGTCATAGAATTTTTTGATGAGGAGGGCAATGTTGTTCAGGAAGACAAGGAAGAATTTTTCATCGAAACGCCCGGAAAATTGAAGCTGTTTCTGGTTAAAGAAGAAACATGCTACCGGGTCGACAGAATAGAGTTTGCCTCGAAATAGGGGAGAAGGCTGTCTCTAGTAGGCGGCCTTTTTCTTTTTTAATACAAACCAAGGGGTTTACGAACCCATTTTGGAAGCATCTTCAAAGTACCGTTTTTGAGCATCCATTCTAGCGCAAAAGTGAGGAGGTATACTATCGTAAAAAAAGCGACCATAACGATGGCGAAGTTTGAAAAAGATAACTCAAGATTGAGTTTATCAATGACAAAGCTGATGAGAAAAGAGTGAAGGATGTACACAAATAAACTATGTCTTCCGAGAACAAGAAGATTCGTATATGCCTCTCCTAAGGGTTTTACTTTCAAAAGAATCAGATAAAGAAAAAGACAACCTGAGACGGCGAAAAGAAGGTAGGTGAAATCTGCAGGATAGAAGAATTCCGTGTAGCCTTCCCGTAACAATTGCGTCGATTTAAAGAAGTAACAAAAAACTATACCTGCGATCAGAGCGAAAAATGATAAGACCAGAGAAATGGCAGATTTTTTTTCGAGAAAAGAGCGGTATGTGAACGTCAGATTTCCGATCACTGGAAATAGAATCCAAGGAAGGAGAGGGAACCATCCGTCGATGAATAATCTTTTCAGATCGGGTGTTAGGTCAGACCAATCTGGTTCCGGGTTGTAAAATCGATAGTATGGAAGAATAAAAGGCAAAGACAAGATTACGATAGCAATGGTCGCCGGCAGAATCCATTTTTGAATTTTACTGCTTAGCTCTAAAAAGAGTAAGCTGAATCCAATTGCATATAGTACATCAAAGGTAACGAAGGGTGGGATTCCCCAGGCACATACATCGACAATGACAGCCGATGCTATGATATAAAGACCATTGAATTTTGAACCTTTGCCGGAAGAATGTGTCATTCCAAATGAGTAGCCGGCAAGAAATAAAAAAAGTGGTGCAGCAGCTGAACAAATTAATCGAAAAGAGAAAGGATAGTTTTCCGGACACAGATAGGGAGCAGCGTTTGCGCACAGCATTACCCAAATTGCTATCGTTCGCATTACATCAATCCCGGAATCTCGTTTCATAGGTGCGAAATTAGGAAAACTATACCGTACTTTAATTTCGAAAATGCATTCCCAAAGGTCACGGTTTTATCGAAATGTGATAATTTAGTACCCTTGTCAGCGCTATGAAAAACCTACGATACTCTCTTTTTCTAATTTTTATTCTACTTTCATTAGCAGTTAAGTCACAAGGAGCAGCCGAGTCTATTAATGTTGGATATTACATTAAGTTCCTAGCAATCAATAATAAAGAAGAGAATGCCATCATCGATTTATATTATTGGTACAGATTTAAGCTTCCCAAGGATACAACTGATTTGAAAGATTATTACAATCTGGAGATTGTCAATGGGGATATTATTGTGAATGATGTACAGGAGGAGAGACTTATCGGTAATCAGTTCTACGTTTCGGGCAGATTAAAAGGGAAGTTTCATTTTGTTTCTGACTTTGCTAATTATCCGTTTGACAAGCAGAAGCTTTACATTCAGCTTGAGCATCCTACATTGACCGAAGATATGTTACGACTAGTACCTGATTCTACTTCTTATATCAAATGCAGACAACCCAGATCATTCTGGGGACTTTCCAAAGGGCTGGAATCCGATGGGCTATTTGCCTCTAGTTCTCGATTTGAGCTCGGCAAAAGAACGTATGAAACTGATTTTGGAGATCCGGAAATTGAAGAACCCAACAGTGTCTATTCAAATTTATCCTATTGTATTTTTGTTTCACGAGATCCTTCGCCATATACAATCAAATTTATGTTGCCACTTATAATCATACTGTGTTTGGCTTACCTCGTTTTCTATATTCCTGCAGATGCCTTAGATCTTGCTTGTGGATTGACGGTAACTTCTCTCCTGGCGGGCATTGCATTTCAATGGACTATTTCAGATGATTTGCCCGATGTAGGGTATTTAACCTGCGTCGATAAAATCTTTTACCTTTCCTACATTTTGATTATGCTTGCTATGGTTCAAACAGTCTGGACCTATCATCTGGAAAAAAATGGTAATGTAAAACTCTCAAATATGCTTGAAATCCTTGGAAGATGGCTATTCCCAATTTTCTTCTTTGGTGGCTCAGGAATGTTTATCTGGGCGGCTTACTATTAGCAGCGGATCATTCCTTAGCGATTGGTGCGTCTTCAAAATTATGTCCTTCCCACAGTTCATTGCTACGGTCTAATTTTGAACGTCGTACAATAGAATAGCTCATCAGCTCAAGTGCCTCAACAAAAAGAGAAACATCAACATTAATGTCACTTGTGTCAAGGTTGAAAACGGATATTTCTTGTTGTTCACCCGAAGGTTTAAGTTTGACTCTCAAGATGTATTTGAAATCATCCGAACTGTAACTTCCATTATCTGAAAGTAGTTGCTGTGTGTTGCTGCTTTGGTCTGAGAATTCTTTTATTAACTCAAGCTCATGAATGTCGTTTCGATTATATGTTTCTGAAGCGCCACTCATTCCACTGTCAACACGAAATTGTTCTGCTGAAATTTCGATGCGGTCGTTGAGTGAATGTCTCAAGCGTACCAAGTTCATTACAATAGAAGTTACTGCTATAAGTAGCACAAGTATCGAGATTGCCAACATAAAGAATCCTTCAAAGCCCGTCTTACTGGAAATGTCAAAAAAGAATTTGGAGGTGATAGCACCAACGAGCATCACTATAGCTCCGACAATTACTGCAAGATCTGCCTGAATTGGCGTGGACAGTATTACGTGTGAGTCAGTGCTTTTCAGGATGTTTTCTTTTTTCAGAAAAAACTTTCCCACAGTAAACATAAGAGCGCCTATCAGAAAAAGACTTAGGGAAATATACCAAGGAATCAATGTCGATAATGAGCTCAATCCCCACCACAGAAGATAGATTATTCCAAGGATCGCTCCAATGACAAGGACGAACGGAAGGATTTTTTTTAATGCATTCATATTGCTTTTAATTCAAGGTTACTCAGATGTAGAAGAAGAATGTACTTTCCGGATTTTTCTCTTCCTTCGAGAAAAGCCCGGTAACTTTTGCCACCATCTTGAAAGACAAGTGGTTCAGTACCTTTTGGTCCTCCACCCACCATCATCAACGCTTCCTGTTCCTGCAAGTCCTTGGCAATAGTGTATAAAAAATCAAACGTCAGTCCGTTGATATGCGTAAGCTGATATTTCCTGGAAAACACAAATTTATGTCCGACCTCCTTTTTGGGAAATAGCTTGCCGCCTCGAATAGGGAGCTCACTTAAGATATTCGCCAATGTTTCTTTGGGGATCCGTTCCTCCTTCAGGGTACCATCCGGAGAATAGACACGTTCTCTTACCACAACACGACTCACCGGTTTCAATTGTTCGTCAATATATACTCGTGTCGCACTTTGGATGAATCGTCCAGTTAGTTGAAGATCAATTTCGGGATCAGCGTTAATGAATTCTTTTACAAGGTTTTCCGGATCTTTATTTTTTTTCGAAAGGTATTCGAAAGAATTTTTCGCAGTTCCCTTCAATACCCGAATTGTATCAACATCACGCCCGTCTTGGGTGATTTGTTTTAGTGTAGGTTTTTTTGTGTTTCCTATAAATACGATTTCAGCATTTCGACCTTTACTGTCGGCTATGTTTATTGTTCTTGCCATGTTTGTCTGTTAAAGCATTCCAAAATCAATTTCTTCCTCATCAGGGTTAGGCTCATCAGAACCTTGAAAATTCAAAATCATGGTATTTTCCAGATATTCAAATTCTAAAAGTCTGCCGGTCAATGCGAAAATGTCTGTCTCTGACGTCAAAAGAATGGCATCTGCTCCTTCATAATCTGCACGATAATTAAAAATAAAATGGAAATACCGATCACCAATATATTTAATTGCATCTGCCCTCTGTTCAGGGGTGTCGAAATTTAATTGGTATACAGTGCTTACTTCTAAGTCAAAAAGTCGGTCCGAAGATACTTCGTTGAGCAAGACATCGTCGTCATACACGGAAGGTACCAAGACAGCATCTTTCCCATTCATGTATACGGTCTTGAGTGTTTTTTTATCTACTTCCTTCAGTGAAGGATCGACTGTTTTCAATGCGGTCGAACCCGAAATCGCCACTGTTTGGCCATCTTCGAGTAAATTTCCTGTGGTACATGGTTTTCCGTTGCGGTCGGTAACATGGTCTTCTACATACCCATAAACTTTGTCACGGTCTACCTTGATAATTTCCGCTTGGAAACCTTTGTCTGCTATTTTAAATGTGATCTTCCTTCCCATAAATTCTATGTTGCAGGTTCCCAGCCTTTTTTGATGTGTTCTTCTTTGAGTTCTACCATCTTGGTTTGGACTTCCTTTTCACTGGAACATAGGAACAATTCCTGCTCGAGAGGTGTTTTTCGTCCTAAGCTAAGATCCGAGTAAACCACCACAAAAGGGGAATACATTCCTGAATCCTCTTTGTGTGTGCGAAGGCCAATGAATTTGCGTACAGCAGTGCCCTCTTTTCCTTTTTTAATGTAAACTTCTCTTGAAATAATTTCAGATGGTTTCTCAGAGAATTGTTTTTTTTCTTCTTTCAAAGGTTCGATGAGGGAATACGCCTGAGTGGTTCCTGTATCTTGCTCATCCGCCTTTTTGTCTTCTCTGAACCTAACGAAATTCGGTGAAAGAATACTGAGTGTTGTTTCAGAGGTATCAGAGAGCCATCCTTTTTTTTCATCGTATTTCAAGACTGCTTTTCGGATAGCCCCTTGGGTAGTTTCATTGATCAAGTCCAAACAACGGATCTCAGCAACTTGCTCCGGTTTTACCATGATAATTGCAGTTTTTGCTCCTGAAACCTCTATGTATTCACTGTTTACAGTAATTCCTGAAAGTTTTTTTGGAATAGATATTCGTTCCTGGTCAGAGAAGCCTCCGCCACATTTGGTGACAATTTGGTAGCGTCCATTGCCCAGTGCGAGTCCTAAAAGGAGTTCTCGCATTCTTCCTTCCTCTGCTCCCGTACTTTCGCCATAACCCAGCACAACCATGTCAAGGGTGATGGTTTTTTTAACTTTATAAATGATTCCATTGGAAGAACGAACTACAATTCCTTCCTTGTCCTCGTGCTCAGCGTAAAAATCCTGAATATCCTTTCTGCTCGTAAATGTTTTTTGTTCAATAGCAAACAAGCTTCCTTCAGGAATCATTTTGCACAATTGCACGTACCGATCAGCATAATCGAGCGGGGCCTCTTTCCCGTTAAGCTCAATCAGATCAAAAACCGCCAACCTTATGTCATAGGCAGATGGATTTTTTATTGCGGAATTCACTTCACGATGCGAAGTTGCCGTATTGTTTTTAAAAACACACAATTCTCCGGCGAAGACAGCATCCGTTCCAATCTTCGTTGCAGCCTCAGTAATGGAAGCGATATTCAGTGTGTTGCCTGAACGGTCGTAAAGTGTTGCTTTTTTGTTTTTAACAATGAGTACAGCGAAATGTCCGTCATATTTTACGGAGGTGTAGTAGGCATCACTTTCAATAATTTTTTGCGTGATTGTTGCCGGATCTACAGGAATGTATTTGCCTGTGACACGCTTTCGGTAAGAGTTTATCAGTTCCATATTCAAAAGTGCTCTAAAAATAACTTTTATCTGAAGATTGGTTGTTGGAACCCATCAGAAATATGTTTTATCGAGAAAGTATAGCAACAATAAAGTTCCAATTACAACCGCATACAGCCATGGATCGCTCCAGAATTTTTCTGGTCTCACGAGCTTACCTTTGAGCTCATCCAAATGTGCAGCATTTTCGATAATATATAATTCTTCAATGACACTGTCACGAAACACTAAATCCTCATAGTCAATCCATGTTCCGCAACAATAAATCGAAACATGTCCCTCAATGCCAACCAAGAAGGTATTGTTTGGATACAGCTTCTGCATTTGTCCCGCGCACAACCCCTTCTTGACTTTAAATTGTTTAATAGAGCCCTCAAAAAATGTTTGGGAATCTTGGATAACCGTTTTCATGCACCGAGTGAAGTTATATGCTACTTCTCCATCTTGACGCTTAAAAATTCCACGTGTAAATCCATGGGCTTCATCGTAAGAAAACCCAAATGCCAGTGCCATGGCACGCACAACACAGTCATTCTCTTCTTGGTCGAGATAACGCGAATCTTCACATCCTCGAATGGCTTCATTGGGAGAGAGGAATTTCATGCATTGAATTTTTTACTTCAAAACGAATACGTATCCAATTTTATATTCGTATTTCCTTTCTTTTGTAATAGAATACTTAGTGAGTAAGTCCTCGTATGTACCATTCTGGAATACATTTTCATGCAAAACAACTGAGAATTTTCTGCCTTCATTCGTTCGTGATTTATCAATAGTTTGACAGAAATGTTCTATACCGGATACGGGAATGGATTCAATTCCTTCGAGACACAAATTTCCGTGAAAAGTACACAGCGATTGAATGACATCCATGGATGGGATTTTAAGCCCCGAAAGACGAAGATGGATGCCTTTATATTGACTTAAATTTCGAGCAGCTTGAGCTGTTAAACTTTCAAGTCCTTTGAGCGAAAGTTCATACGAGCCTTTGAATTGGCCCAGACAGCGCGCCGACTCGTCAGTTAGTTCAAGAAGGTCATTCATTTCCAATTCCTTCCCTGTTCCTCTCGACAGGACTTCAGCGGTTTCATCGGACAAACTTGTGAGTCCATGAAGTGTCAGTGAGTGAGAGTTGAAAACTTCGGCTACTTCGGGTGAGAGTTTTTTGAGTTTTCTGAAGCGAATCCTGTTGTCTTTTTCGTTCTTTACGATCAATTTCGCCAAGGCCAGGGAAAGTTCTTCGTAGTCATAGTAAGAATGATGGAAGTTAGATCGCAGATCAATGTTTCCTTTATGCATCATAAGCGTTTCTGCTACCCCCTCATCCATGAATTGCAATCCGCAAAGTGAAAGTGTTCCTGTGTGATTTTTTAAATGAGTTGCTGTATTTTCCGATAGCTCACTGATCCCACTCAAATTCACATTTCCGTTATGTTTACCCAGGGCTTCAGCTACCTTATCCGGAAGTTCTTTTAGTTTTTTTAGATCGATGGCAAATTTCATTCCTTGGGTTTCTTCAGTAAACTTTTCAGGATCGGATAGTAATAGCTCCGCGAAGGCCTTTGTTTTTGCACGCTTATCTTTTGCGCTGTTTTTGTCGTTTAGTATGGACTTGATTACCTCAGATTTTTCTTGAAGTTCAGCCGGAATAAATTCTTTTGCTTTGATGTTTTTTTTCAGGGCATACACGTAAATTTCTTCATTGTATTTAAAATGATCCGGCAGATATTTCAGTACATTCCAACCTGCAAGGTCTATAAGGATAAGAAATGAGTCCGTTTTTTTGAATGTCGTGTCAGAAATGGTCTTTCGAATGAGAAATTCTTTCAGATTTTCTTTGTTCTCAGCATCGATATCTCCCCATTCCATTTCGTTGTTTTCTTGGACATCCTTTAAAAACCCTGGATCATTTAAGAGCGAAGTACCGCAATATCCCTTCACAAGTTTGATGCAAAATCCTTCATCTTTTAATAAGCTTGAGACGTGATTTTCGAAGAAATAAGAAATGGTTTCCTGATGATTGCTGTAAAGATAGTTTTTGGTGTAGCCCAGTGAAATGACTTTAAGAAAGGTAGAGAGAATGAACTGTGGATTGTCCTTCAACTCCACTGAAACAAAATCGATGATTTGATCGGGAGAGAAATCTTCAGACCTGCCAAATTTATGCAGCACCTGCTCAATGAAGGTTTGGTCAGACAAGAATTCTTTATCCACTTTTTGTAAATCTTCTATGTAGGATATATTATTAAGTACTGCTTCGAAATCCATGAGTTAATGATCTTTATATGAATACTTTATTTTTAATTGTGTTTTGTAAAAATATCAATTTTGAACTTTTGGTTATATTTAGGCTTCAATTTTTAAATTGAATTTATGCAGTATCTAGACAAGTACAATTCCTACAGAGACCTTCAAAAACAAATTCTTGGAATCGTATTCCGAACTAAAAGAATAGAGAAAGATGATCTATTGTATTTTACGGATCGTCTCTTGCGCTATGTTTCAAAGGAAGATAAGGAAAAAGATGTCCATAGCCACATAGATTTTTTGTTTTCTGATGTCTGGTGTTCAGAAGAAAATGAGGATGTTGTTTTAAGGGATGAGTATAGTTCCGAAAATGAAAATTTGCATGCGATAATTCTCGAAGACAGAGAAAGATGGCGTGTGAAAATGATTAAGGACGTTTGTACGTATGTTGGTGTTGAGGAGACCGATCCGCTTGCAAAGGGATTGCATGAACTAGATCGGGCAAATTTTATCAGAGAAGATTTACTACCTTTTGCAGATATTGATTGTCCCTTGCCATTGTATAATAAAATGACTGAAAGTGCCGTGCACGCAGTGTTGATGACCATAAAACCATTAGCTCCGAAAAAAGGGGAGAAGGTTATGGTTTGCGGGGCAAAGGGAGGATATTTAACTGCCTTACTTTCGTATTTGGTAGGTGAAAAAGGCAAAGTAGTGGCGCTAGACTGGGACGAAGCGATCATAAAACATGGTGAAAAAGCAATGACAAAAATGGATAAGTCTGTTCATTCCATTGACTTCATCCATAAAGAAGACGTTACTACAGGAATTCCGACTGAAAATAATTGGGATATTGTTGTTGTAAACGGTTCTATTCCTAAAATCCCATATGATTTGCTTTATCAATTGAATGATGAAAATGGAAGGATTTTGTTTTTCATGTCAAGACATGACGGATCTTCTCAATGTTATTTGATTAAAAAAAATCAATCAGTCGTAAAAGAGGAGAAACTGAGCAGATTCCGATATACTCCTATTCCAGGGAAGTATGGTTATGATCAGATTGAAACACTACAGGAACAGTACGATGATGCTAAAAACAAAAGAATAGGGTTTGATGTAGAGTATATTAAAAACAATGTTTCTTATCCCATTGCTAAGTCTTTTATGACAGCATTTAATTCAAGGGATTCACATGAAAAACATAGTAAGTCTATAAAGATTGCCGAGGCATTGTTAAAATACATTGCGTTTATTGTTGTGTCTTCAGAGTCTAATAAGGACAACAAAGAATTAGGGTTGGTCTTAAAGAAAATCACAAGTGCTGCATCGAATGGCAGTTGGTATGGTGCTGTGAGGGATTTACTTAAGAAAATAGATGCCAATGACGAGATACTTTTTGCTTTAAAAACTGAATGGAATAAAGTTCTAAAGAATAAAAAAATAGAATATTGTTATCAACTATTGCTGAAGAAGTTAAAGGTTGAGAATAACAAACAATTTGATTTAAAGGAATTTTTAATTAAGGTGATCGAATACCGGAATGGATCAGGCGATGGACATGGGTATGTTGACAGTGAAGCTCAATCGAAGGAGATAGGGGAGGCACTTGTAGAGGCTTTTTCAGTTATACTCACTGAGTTTAACTTTTTCAAGCAATATGAATTGATTGTAATCATGGGTCCGAAGTCGATGGATTACGGATCAAAAAACATTAAGCTTAATTACGTATTACTCAAAGGATTGAACCATGAATTAAAGCCATTGGAAATTAATGAAGAGGAGGCCTCTATCTGGTTAAAGCCAACGGTAGCCTTGTTGAAGAAGTCTGAGAAGAAACCTTGTCTCTCTCTTAAGCCTTGGGTAATATGGACCGATAAAGGTTCTTCCAATGACTACGAATGCTACATGTTTAATACTGGCAAGGACAATGAATACAAATACATTACCTATCACAATAAGGCTGAATACCCTGACTCTAGGGTAAAAGAAGCCTTCGAATTGTTATTGGAAAAGTTTCCTGTTGAAGAAAAAACAGAAAATAATCCTGCTGTGAAAGGGTTGAAAAAATTATTGAACATATTCTTGAAAGATAAAGTTCTGCAAAGAGACGAAATGGAAGAGTTGACTCAGTATTGTGTTGAAGAGAAAATCGCAGATTCTCATGAATCTTCTGAACTTTGGATTAGAAATTTTATTGCCGAGGAATATCCTGGAACACATATAGAATAAGATGTTAATTAAAAACAAAGAGTTAGTAGACTATTTAAAAACTGAAAGAGCATGTAATATCAAGATTGTTGATATTATGGGGCAACTCGATCGAAGTAATTTCCTTCCTGAGGAAAATGTTCATTTAGAAAAATATTTAAAACCCATTCCCATCGGTTTTGGGCAAACGATGAGCGCTCCATTTATTGTCGCTTCAATGACAGATTTACTTGAATTATCGGGAGGTGAAAAGGTGCTTGAAATCGGTTCAGGTTGCGGGTATCAAACCGCAGTTCTGATGCGACTTGGTGCGGAGGTGTTCTCTGTAGAATATGTTTCTGAACTGGTTGACTTTGGCAAAGCGAATTTGCAGAAAATAGGTTTGAATCCAAACATTCGCTGTGGCGACGGATACTTCGGTTGGCAGGAAGAAGCACCATTTGATCGAATTATCATTGCGGCAACAGCTCCTAAAGTGCCTGAAAAATTAGTGGAGCAATTAAAGGTCGGAGGCAAAATGGTTTTTCCATTGAAAAAAGAAGATCGGGAGTTTATGGTAAGGTTAACGAAAAATGACACCACCAGTTATTCGCTGGAATGGTTGTACGGGGTCATTTTTGTGCCTTTTGTAGGTGAAATAAGAAAATAAATTTATGTACGACATCATCGGTGATATTCACGGCTATGCAGACCCATTGAAAAGGTTGCTCCTCAAAATGGGGTACGAGAAAAAGGGGGATGGTTACAGGCATTCAGAACGCAAAGCACTTTTTGTCGGTGATTATATTGACAGAGGACCTCAGATACTGGATACGCTTCGGATTGTTCGCACCATGCAGGAGGAAGGTGATGCCTTGGCTTTAATGGGAAATCACGAATACAATGCTCTTTGTTTTCATTTTCCCAATGAAAAGGGGGGACATTTACGTTCCCATTCCCTTAAGAATATACATCAGCACTATGAAACGTTGAAGGCCTTCAAAGCTGAACAAGAGCTTTATTTGGATTATCTGGAATGGTTTAAGGTGCTTCCCCTCTATTTTGAAGACGATAAGTTAAGAGCTGTGCATGCATGCTGGGATGATGAAAGGATTAACTTTCTCAAGAGCACTGTAGGAAATGAAAAACTTACGGATGATTTTATAGTTCGATCTACTCAAGAAGAAAATGAGTTGTTCACTGCAGTTGACCAAACCCTGAAAGGCGTGGAGTTGAAATTACCGGAAGGATGCAAGTTCAAAGATCATGAACACAACATTCGAGAGGAAATCAGAATAAAATGGTGGGAGAATCCTGCGAATTTCAATTATCGAACCTATAGTCTTGGGCCTGCGCATTCTTTGCCGGAAACAGCTATCGACTTGAATAAATGTACAATTAGCGGGTATGGTCAGTCTGAGAAACCTGTCTTTTTCGGTCATTATTGGTTTCAGGGTTTGCCTCAATTAATAAAGCCCAATGTATGTTGTGTAGACTACAGCGTGGCAAATAAAGGAGTGCTGGTAGCTTATCGCCATGATGGAGAATCGATTTTGGATCCAGGAAAGTTTATCTATGAGCGAGCTTAAATAAGGCCCTGTCTCATCCGGGAAATCATTTCTCAGATCATGCGATGGTATTATGTGAAGTGGAGTATTAAAATTTATCGAGCATGCTCTTCTCCAATAGATTGCAATCATAAATTTTAAAATAGATTGGCCGCTTAAACAGTTGAGTTTTACTGATTATTAAATTATATTTAGTATTTTTTCAAAAAAAAGTTGACTATGGGAAATTCAGGATTTAACAACAGACTACTATTAAACGCACTTCGATGTGGAATTGCAGCGCTGCCTACTTTTTTGATTCTACATTTTCTTTTACCAGTTATTAAAGTGGATGGCCAATTACCAGGGGCATTTCAATTGTTCCTTGTTGTTTTTGGCGCTTATATTGTTATGGCATTGTTCGGTTTGATCTTTTCTGAGGTACCCATTATTTTTTACATCGTGATGCTGCCTGGTTATTTCGTCTCAGACTTTGTATTACACATGATTAGCAAAAGTTCGCCTCAATTATTTGGAGGTCAGGTACCAAAAATAACTATGGCTGTCTGTTTGTAAATTAATATGTTGTCAGAGGAAATCTTTGAATTTCAGCTTGCCCTATTAATTCCTTTACCATGTTGTAGGTATGCATCCATTCTTTAAGAACGAGATGCTCTTTGGAGAAATGCTCGTAGTAATAACCCACACTGAAATTCACGCCGCAAATGTCTTTGCAAAGCGTCACAATGTCCGTGTATGAAGATTGGTCGGGCTCAGTATACCCCGTTTGTTGTTGAATGTATTTTCGGAAGGCATTCGACCCGACGGTATAGCATTTGAAGTCGTGCGCGTTCCTTCGGTCGAGCTGGATCATAAACTTATGGGCATTCAGTTTACTCGCTATATCGGGATGATGATTCATTAAATAAGTACTTCCACCACGGCCATATTCTTCGCCATCGGTAATTAGGATAGAGTGTCCACTGTTTTTTAGCAGATACAACATTGCACAACCCGCCCGGTCATCAGCACCAATTCCGACGCTTTTATTTGTTCCTGTGAAAATGCCATTCTTAAGATTTACTTGCTGATTCGTTTTTTTGCCGGTGTACGCCTCATCCCACACTGTGTCGGCATGAGCTACTAATACAACCTTATCATTCCGTTTTCCTTCAATAAAAAGAAATCGTTGCTTGGGATCGGCAGGATGAGATTGGAATACGGCTCCGTCCTGATCAAACATCTCGAATACTTCGTCGGTGCGATAGAGTGGGAGGTTAAGGAAGTGGAGAAGGGTAGATTGTTCGTTCATCCAAGAATTAATATATCCGAACAAACGCGAAATTTATTCGAGCATAACTGCCCCCCTTTTATTTATCACATTGACTTGCAATCAGAAGTAAAATAATTATTGCAACCACCCAGGTACCTGAGCTTTTTCCACTGGGATTTTTAGATCCGCAGTTAGGACAGCCTTCACGGGTTGCATAGGGGTAATCACATTGAACACATTTTGCCATAGTCGAAATATTGGATTCTAAAATAACGAAAAAGAAGGTGTATTGATGGCAATTGATTTGAATTTTTTGGGTCATAAGGTCAATTAAATTGGTTGTTCATCGTTGTTGGTTGAATAAAAATATTAGGCATCACCAAGGATAATTCATTTTAATTTAACACCTTAGCATGGTGTAATCTTAAAATTGAAACGTATGAATTACAGATGTAAGTGGTGTGGTGCAGTCCGTTCTCAAAGGGCCTTTGATACCTACCGAGAATTGGGTTGGGACGATACCAATGAATGCAGCGACGTGAATAATAAACCTCATGAATGGTTGGATTTTGATGATTATTGGGGATGGCGTAACCGGTTCACTGACTACGAATTTGAAATGTTGAAATTAGAATATTCGAGAAGTTAGTTTAGGGAGTAGGGCTATGAGTTATCCATTTCTATTCAGTCCCGATCAGGACAGGCCTGGCAATAAGCAATACGTTACGTTCAATCCTAACGAATGCTACGTGCTTGAAGGAAAAACGCATGGTCATCTCAGCCATGCGATAAAACATTACGAAGAATTTGAACCAGCGGGAATGAAGGGCATTCTTCAAAACGCCATGGATTATCTGAAGTCTATTGATAAATTGTTTTTGATCAATATGGATGGGAAGGTCCTTTTTTCTGGATCGGAAGTTCACGCTAAGCTCACCTTGAATGCTGTTCACAATACATTTGACTTGATCAATGATAAATTCGTAAACAAGGTGATTTTGACTCCTGAGGAGTCCCATATTCATGCAAGTTTTCTTTTGCCGTTGGGAGAGAGGTACCAACAATTGATTTCAGCGTATCTAGATAACCATATCCTGTCGCAAGAGCAAGAGGAACACGAGCTCAAAAATCATTTCGAATCGGGTGCAAGGCTTAAGTTCACGGGGAAATACTCTGGAGAAGAGTTTACCTATATTTTGGATGCTTCCAATTCTGGATTACTTGTCATTCAGGAGAATAAAGGCATCTGTACACTTTTCAGAATTGATAAACAAGGAAACAGCTTAGAGGAGATCAGAGGGTATTTTACCCGGCAAGTAGAGTTGGTGGATGAAGGAATCAGGAATTTTCTTTCTGTTTAACCTCAATGGTTTTCCGTTCTTTCCTAAGATCCTCCAAAACCAAGATGGTCAGCTCCAATTCATAAATATCCGCTTCGCACAATTTCAGATAATCTTTTTGTCCTTTTAGAAACCAAAAGAAAAAGTGTCCAATTAGGAAAAACAAATACCATCCGGTGAAATAGGAAAAAAGGATGAATGGAATAGCCGAAAGGGACCAAAAGAATTTTTCGCTGTACAACGCTAACAGAAGTTTATGTAGCTTCAAATATGAATTAAACTTTCGTTCGGAATAGCTCGCTGTTGAGGTTAATTCTTTTTCTCTAATTTCATGGTAAGTGATCATAATTGAAGGACGTCAATATTGTCAACAGATAACAGTAATTTGTTTCATTTCACCCCTTTCACCTCTACCACATTTCCCTGAACAATTTTATAGCTCTTGTCACCGAATTGAATCGATTGTCCTTCTTTAAGCTTTGCCAGTTCGGTTAAGCTTTCTTCCATGGTATGAATTGATCCTCCTGTTTTTTTGGCTATTTGCAAGTATGCAAGCTCAATAGTACCATCAACAGACCCGCATAAGATGACGTGAACTGGCTTTTTGATTTTACTGAGTAGCGCCATGTCTCTTGGGGGTGCATTGTTGTCAGCAATGAGTACGATTCGCTGTTTTGAACGCCAGCTTTCGAACCTCCTTAAAATTCACATTGTGCTCGTGGTAGATGCCTCCTGTTTCTCCTATTACCTTGCGCGAATCTATTTTGGAATCGCCGTCGTTGAAGAAATAGACATCCGTAATCTTCGATTGTTGCGTGTTAATTGCAAACCACAGGATCACCTGAGCAGAAAACGGATACATGGAAGAGGTAAAATCGGTTACAACGGCCATGTCACTCCAATCCATTTTGTTCAGCACATGGTACGTTGTCGTATCATCAAATTCCTTGATTAATTTCTTTCCTTCTTTGGGCGTTACTTTTTCAGGCAAAAGAGTACTGATGGTAGCCTTTTCAACCAGAAAATCCTCATGCTCGTAAAAGATGACGATGCCGTGAAATAATTGCTTGGCTTCTTCTTCGGTCGTACAATTTGTTTGCCGGATTACCTTCCATTTAATGGTGGTGTCAGTAACCAAGTTTTTCCGAATGCTTTCTACAACTTTAATTCTGGATTTGTTGAGCTCTTTTAAATCGGCATCTTTTGGAAAGTCCGTGAAAACGACATGTACTTGTTTTACTTTGGCCATTAGAATGGTTTCACGTTCTACAGCATCTAGGGTTGATGATTTACCAAAAGCCATTGGAATAGTTATTACATCCATCTTTCCGGGGACGATGTTGTAATAGGCACATTGGATTTCTGACTGATCAACAATTTGTTGCGCCGTGCGCTGTGCTAAAATCTGAGAGCTAAATGCCACAATGAAAAAAAGCGAGAAAAAAAGTCTAAAAGTTTTCATGTTGTGTTTTTATCACTAAACTCCGAGATTTAGATTAAGTAACATTTTTTATGGAATTTGCAAGGTTGCAGCATCCTTGATTTGAACCGTTCGAGAGTATGAATGTATTCTCTCCCATAAAATTCGACATCATGAAGAAATTTGCTTTTAAAATCTATTCTATCGGCAGCTTGATTGTTACCGGTAGCCTTTTTGGAATGCTCACGTCCTGTAACAGACAAGCAGCGTGCGCTTCCTATTCCAATTCCGGTAGTTCTTTGAGCGGATCTGCCTCTACTAATGTTAGCAGCAATGTTCAACAGACACAAACTGCAAACTATCAAATTGCAGTAAATCAACCTTCTTCTGTCGGACAAGACTATAAATCTGCGAAAAATAAAAGTGCTTACGATAAGATGGCAATGAGGACGGTAT
>JAJTDX010000023.1 GCA_021298235.1 Cryomorphaceae bacterium
ATCTAAATCTTTTACCGGGATAAACTGCGGCGTCTCCCAATTCTTCTTCAATTCTAAGAAGTTGATTGTATTTTGCCATTCTATCACTTCGTGATGCAGAACCTGTTTTAATTTGTCCGGTATTCATAGCAACCGCAAGGTCGGCTATTGTGCTGTCTTCAGTTTCTCCACTCCGGTGACTCATAACGGATGTATAGCTATTTCTGGTAGCAAGCTGAACAGCTTCTATAGTTTCCGTCAAAGAACCAATTTGATTCACTTTAACCAGGATTGAATTCGCAATACCTTCATCAATTCCTCGTTGCAGTCGTTTAGAATTTGTAACAAACAAATCGTCCCCTACAAGTTGAACTTTCGAACCTAGTTGATCTGTTGCAAGTTTCCATCCCGACCAATCATCTTCAGCAAGACCGTCTTCGATAGAAATGATCGGATATTTTGAACACCAGTCTTTCCAGAAGTCAACCATTTCTGACGAGGTCATTTCATCTCCTGTGGAATGAAAAGTATACCGTTGTTTTTCAGTATTATAAAATTCAGAAGATGCCGCATCCAGGGCTACAAAAATATCCTCACCCGGACGGAATCCAGCTTTTTCAAGTGCTTCTATCACAACCTTGATTGCTTCCTCATTTGAATTTAAATTGGGCGCAAAACCTCCTTCGTCTCCCACATTGGTAGACATACCTCTCGATTTCAATACCCCCTTGAGCTGATGAAAAATCTCCGTACCCCAACGAAGTCCTTCCGAAAAAGATGAGGCACCAAACGGCATCACCATAAATTCCTGAATATCGATCAGATTATCCGCATGTGATCCACCATTGAGGATGTTCATCATGGGAACAGGCATCGTCACTGCACCTACTCCGCCGATATACTTGTATAAACTCAATCCTGATTCCTGTGCAGCAGCACGAGCAACAGCAAGTGAAGTTCCAAGTATTGCGTTGGCACCAAGCTTTGATTTATTCTCAGTTCCATCCAGGCGAAGCATGACTGTATCAATTGCTTTTTGATCACACACATCCATCCCCTGAAGGGCATCATTCAGAAGCGTGTTCACATTTTGAACTGCCTGAAGTACTCCCTTTCCGAGATACAGGTTTTTATCTCCGTCACGTAGCTCAACCGCCTCATGTATTCCCGTGGAAGCTCCTGAAGGAACGGCTGCTCTGCCCAATATTCCATTGGCGGTGTGCACATCTACTTCAACTGTGGGGTTACCACGTGAGTCTAAAATTTGCCTGCCAACAATTTTTACAATGTAACTCATTTTCTATACTGTTTCATGTTATCAATGAACTGATCAAAAAGATATCGAGAATCATGAGGACCAGCGGATGCCTCAGGATGGTACTGCACTGAAAATACAGGCCTATCCATTAACTCAATTCCCGCGATTGTCTGATCGTTCAAGTGGCTGTGTGTCACTCGAACATTTGGATTGCTGTTTACGCTTTCTTTTGTGATCACAAAACCATGATTTTGGGAGGTAATTTCTCCTTTTCCGGTTTTAAGATTTTTTATGGGGTGATTGATACCGCGATGACCATTGAACATTTTTTCCGTTTTGAGTCCCTGACTTAACCCAAGAATCTGATGACCCAAACAAATCCCAAAAACGGGTTTGCCTGATTCGACGATTTCCTTGACCAAATTAATGGAAGATGGCATAGCAGAGGGATCTCCCGGACCATTGGACAACATATATCCATCGGGCTCAAAGGAATCCAATTCAGCCTTTGAAGAATTCAATGGAAAAACTTTAACGTGACAACCGCGTTCAACAAGACAACGAACAATATTTTTCTTCACTCCGAAGTCAATCAAAGAAACTTTGAAAGATGCATTTTCACGCATCACCTCATAGGATACATTCGCCGTAACTTTCGAAGACAACTCAAGTCCATCCATTGAAGGCGCTTCGGATAAAATTTTCTTAAGCTGTTCAATGTCATTAATTTCTGAAGAGATTATTGCGTTCATTGCTCCCCGGCTTCTGATATGTCTGACAAGAGCTCTGGTGTCGATATCCGTGATTCCAACTGTCTCGCTTTTCAACATTTGTGACTCCAAAGAACCTACGGCTGAAGGGCGCGAGTATACCTCTGAAAATTTTTTAGTAACAAGGCCTGAGATTTTGATAGATTCAGACTCTGTTTCTTCGGAATGCATCCCATAATTTCCGATGTGTGCAGTAGTCATGATAAGAATCTGACCATAGTATGAGGGATCTGTAAACACTTCCTGATAACCGGTCATGCCGGTATTGAAAGCTATCTCACCTGTTGTTGTACCAACTTTACCAATTCCTACACCTTTAAAGACCGTCCCATCCGCAAGAACGAGTAACGCCGGATTTCTTGATTCCATTCAGAAAATAATTTGCGCAAATTTAGGCTTTCAAAACGAATTGCTTCGATCATGTTAATAAAAAAAGGGAGCTACTTGCTCCCTTCTCTCATTTCGATTTTGAATTATTTTTCTTCTTCCGTGGAAGGTTCGTCTGCCGCATCTGCAGTAGATTCGTCTGCACCTGCAGAGCCCTCTTCAGGGACAGTTTCTGTCTCTTCCTGCGCTACCGCCTCTTCTACTGCCGTTTCTGCTACAGGAGCTTGAGCAACTGTGTCATTCGACTCTTCAGCACTTGTTTCTGGAGTCTCTTCTACAACAACTGCTTCTTCAACAGCTGTCGTTTCAGTAGAATCTTTCTTCGCACCACCTCTACGAGAACGACGCGTAGTTTTCTTCGCTTTATCGTTCGTGTATAGCTCATTGAAATCAACCAACTCGATTAAACACATTTCGGCGTTGTCACCCAAACGGTATCCAGTACGAATAATTCGTGTGTAACCACCATCACGATTCGCGATTTTAGGTGCAATTTCTCTGAAAAGCTCAGTGACAATATCTTTATTTTGTAAATAACTAAAAACAGTTCTTCTAGAATGCGTTGAATCTGTTTTGGATTTTGTCAGAAGCGGTTCAACGAATATGCGAAGCGCTTTTGCTTTTGCAATCGTTGTGTTGATTCTTTTGTGCTGGATCAGAGAACATGCCATATTAGACAGCATCGCCTTTCGGTGTGCCGATTTTCTTCCCAGGTTGTTTACTTTATTACCGTGTCTCATAATTTTAATTTCGTAAGTAACGGTTAACTGAATCTGTCAAAGGTATCGCTACAGCTCAGCCACCTATTACGCCATTAGTACTTAATTTGCGATACTAGTCTTTATCTAATTTGTATTTTGAAACGTTCATTCCGAAGT
Organism: Cryomorphaceae bacterium; assembly: GCA_021298235.1. The sequence goes on from JAJTDX010000023.1 coordinate 3,273, forward strand.
TCAATCCCTTATTATCCACAAGGTCTTCTAATTCCGTCAAGGACTTCTTACCGAAATTTCTGAATTTCAAAAGGTCGTTCTTGTTGTAAGAAACAAGGTCGCCCAAGGTCTCAACATCTGCTGCCTTTAAACAGTTCAATGCTCGAACTGAAAGGTCCATGTCAACCAATTTGGTTTTGAGTAACTGACGCATGTGAAGGGACGTTTCATCAAATTCCTCGGTCTCAGCTTTCACTTCGCTGTCCAAAGTAATACGCTCATCAGAGAAAAGCATAAAGTGATGAATCAGGATTTTAGCAGCTTCTTTAAGCGCATCTTTCGGATGAATAGAACCATCTGTTGTAATGTCCAATACAAGTTTCTCGTAATCGGTCTTTTGTTCTACTCGATAGTTCTCAATTGTATACTTGACATTCTTTATCGGAGTAAAAATTGAGTCAACGAAAATCGTCCCGAAAGGAGCACTGCTTTGTTTGTTCTCTTCTGCTGGAATATATCCACGACCTTTCACGATTGTTAGTTCCAATTCCAACTTCACCGTAGGCTCCATATTACAGATCACTAGATCTGAGTTAAGAACCTGGAAAGCAGAAGTAAACTTACCAATGTCTCCGGCGGTCAGTTTATCCTGACCAGAAATAGAAACGATTACAGTTTCATTGTCTGTACCGTCAATTTGTTGTTTAAAACGAACCTGTTTAAGGTTCAGAATGATCTCTGTTATATCCTCAACAATACCTTTAATCGTGGTAAATTCATGATCCGCACCCTCAATTCGAACAGAGGAAATAGCGTATCCTTCAAGGGATGAAAGCAGAATTCTACGCAGGGAGTTCCCTACTGTAATTCCATAACCCGGCTCTAGCGGGCGGAATTCAAATTGTCCGTGATGTTCATCGGACTGGATCATAATTACCTTGTCAGGCTTCTGGAAGTCTAAAATTGCCATGTTTTTCTTCTTTTTAATTGTTTTCGGGTTGCGCGGAATAATGGAATGAAGAAGTTCAATTACACCCTTTGGCCCAAATTCAATGTTACTTAGTTATTATTTAGAATATAATTCGACGATCAACTGTTCCTTGATGTTTTCAGGAATCATTTCTCGTGAAGGTGCATTAAGGTATTTTCCTGACATGTCGGAATTGTTCCAATCAAGCCAGTCATATTTCTTGCTGCTTGAAGTCAACGAGGATGTTATGGCCTCAAGTGATTTTGATTTCTCACGAACACCAATAACATCTCCGGGACGTAACGTGTACGACGGGATATTTACCACTTCACCATTCACTGTGATGTGTTTGTGTGTTACAAGCTGACGAGCAGCGCGGCGACTAGGTGCCACTCCCAAACGGTAAACGGTATTGTCAAGGCGAGCTTCACAAAGTTGAAGCAAGTTTTCACCAGTAATCCCTTTCATTCGAGATGCCTTCTCAAAAAGATTAGAGAATTGACGCTCAAGAATACCATACGTATACTTTGCTTTTTGTTTTTCACCGAGCTGAATAGCATATTCTGATTGCTTCCCACCTCTTCTTTTAGCCGGTCCGTGTTGTCCGGGACCATAGGCTCTTCTGTCAAGCGCTTTATCAGGTCCGAAGATCGGATCTCTGAAGCGTCGCGCAATTTTTGATTTTGGACCTCTGTATCTTGCCATTTCTATTTATTTTAAAGAGCAATCATGAATTAAGGCTTTCCTTCGATGACTTTATAAGCTCTTTTCGTTAATTACTTATTAAACTCGACGTCTTTTTGGTGGACGACAACCATTGTGTGGAAGAGGAGTAACGTCGATGATCTCAGTAACTTCAATTCCTGCGTTATGCAATGCTCTGATTGCAGATTCTCTACCTGCTCCCGGACCTTTTACATAAACTTTAACTCTACGTAATCCGAAGTCATGCGCTTCCTTTGCCGCATCCTCCGCAGAAACCTGCGCAGCATAAGGCGTGTTCTTTTTAGAACCTTTGAAGCCCATTTTTCCAGCCGATGACCAGGAAATAACCTGACCAGCGTTGTTCGTCAAAGAAATAATAACATTGTTGAAGGTAGCTTGAATATGCGCTTCACCTGCTGCATCTACTTTGACGTTCTTCTTCTTTTTTTGATTAGACTTTGCCATTATCAATTATTAATTATTACTTACTGCACCAGCGCTTGATTCATCAAACGCTATGCGTTTTCTTATTTAGTTGCTTTTTTCTTGTTTGCAACTGTTTTTCTTCTACCTTTTCTCGTACGAGAGTTGTTCTTGGTGCGCTGACCTCTCAATGGTAATCCTGCGCGGTGACGAATTCCTCGAGTACATCCGATATCCATCAGACGCTTGATGCTCAACTGAATTTCGGAACGAAGCTGACCTTCAGTTTTAATCTCATTAACTGAGTTACGAATAGCCGACAATTGATCGTCATTCCAATCCTGGACCTTGATGTTTTCATCAATACTATTGTCCTTCAAAATCTTCTTTGAAGTACTTTTTCCTATTCCGAAGATGTAAGTCAAACCAATTACACCTCTTTTGTTTTTTGGTAAATCTATACCTGCAATACGTGCCATACTCTTAACTTATTACCCTTGTCTTTGTTTAAGTTTAGGATTCTTTTTGTTTATAACATAAACCCTCCCTTTTCTCTTAACGATCTTGCAATCTGCAGTTCGTTTTTTTACTGATGCTCTAACTTTCATTTTTTTCTTTTTAAGAAATGTTCCTATTTGTATCTGAAAGATATTCTCCCTTTCGTCAAATCATAAGGAGACATCTCAACTTTCACTCTGTCGCCCGGAAGAATTTTGATGTAAAACATTCTCATCTTTCCGGAAATATGCGCTGTAATCACGTGGCCATTCTCCAGTTCAACCCTGAACATAGCATTTGACAACGCCTCAATGATCACTCCGTCTTGTTCTATTGATGACTGCTTTGCCATATCACAAACCTGATTGATCATTCGTTCGACGTCCTTTCACTCTTGCGCCCTCCATCAAACCATCCAATTTACGGTTCAATAGATAAGACTCTATTTGCTGAAGAGTATCCAAGACCACTCCAACCATGATAAGCAATGAGGTTCCGCCAAAGAACATGGCAAAAGCATCATTGACACCAGCGAGTTTTGCAAGAGCAGGCAGAATCGCAATCGCTGCTAGAAATAATGACCCTGGGAATGTGATCCGTGTCACGACAGAATCAATGAATTCAGCCGTTTCTTCTCCTGGTTTTTTACCCGGAATAAACGCCCCACCTCTTTTCAGATCATCCGCAATTTTCTGTGGATTGATCATTATAGCCGTATAGAAATATGTGAAAATGATAATCAAAACAGCCAACAAAAGGTTGTATGAAAAACCGTACATGTTACCCAATGTCTGCTGAAGAAAACCACTCCCTCCACTAGAAAAGAGCATCACAGGTATGGTCATAATTGCCTGCGCAAAAATGATAGGCATGACCCCACTTGCATTTACCTTTATAGGGAGATAATTTCTAGAGCTCGGATCTTCAACCGCACGAGCACCTACGACACGTTTGGCAGTGTTGAGTTGAATTTTCCGCACACCCTGAACAATGAGTATGGTTCCCATGACAATCAACATAAACACAAGGAACTCAAGCACCAAAAGAATCAAGTTTCCTTTTCCTACTGAGATACTGAATTCCGCAAGAAATGCCTCTGGTAATCTCGCAAGAATACCAACAGTAATCAATAGAGAAATTCCATTTCCAATTCCTTTGTCCGTGATACGTTCTCCAAGCCAAACAGCAAACATAGATCCTGCAATCAATACAGTTACGGTTTGTACCCACCAGAACATAGAAGCATCCTGTGGTAAAGCGCCTTTGTTCTGTACATAGAGTGCCAGATAGCTAGGAGCCTGCAAAATACAGATCACAATAGTCAATAAACGCGTGTAACTGTTGATTCTGGTTCTTCCCGATTCTCCTTCTTGTTGCATTTTTGTAACAGCCGGCACGGCCATCCCTAAAAGCTGCATGATAATGGAGGCACTGATGTAGGGCATAATCCCCAAAGCCATGACAGAAGCGTTTGTAAACCCACCCCCGGAAAACAAGGATAAAAGTGTTTCAAGCGCATTTTGTTTTTCATTAGGCTGTGGTTTCAGCATATCTACATCCACACCGGGCAGAATCACAAAAGAACCAATTCGGTAAATGAGGATAAGCCCGAGGGTAAGGATAATCCTCTTCCTCAGCTCTTCCACTTTCCAAATGTTCTTGATATTCTGAATAAATCGCTTCATTTTAAAAAAATGTTGGCAAAGTTAGTTAGATTTCAGAACAATTACCACCTTGTCCTTCGATGGCCGCTTTTGCGGTTCCTGAGAACTTGTGTGCTGTAACATTGATCTTTGCCTTTAATTCACCACGACCTAGAATTTTAACCAATTCATTATTGGATACAAGTCCATTTTCACGGAGAACTTCAGGAGTGATTTCCGAAACATTCTTGCGATCAACCAATGACTGGATAATATCTAGATTAATAGCTTTGTATTCAACTCGGTTGATATTCTTAAAACCAAATTTTGGCACACGGCGCTGAAGCGGCATTTGACCACCTTCAAAACCGATTTTCTTGCTGTAACCAGATCTTGACTTTGCTCCTTTATGTCCACGAGTAGACGTACCACCGTGACCGGATCCCTGACCTCTGGCAATTCTCTTTTCCCGGTTAACCGAGCCTTTAGCAGGAGTTAAATTATGTAAGTTCATTTTTTGCGAATTTTAAGTTTACTCAACTACCTGAATAAGGTGTTGTACTTTTTTAACCATTCCCAGGATCTGAGGGGTTGCCTCATGTTCCACAACTTGATTAAGTTTCCTAAATCCAAGCGCTTTTATCGTAGCTTTCTGAACAGCAGGACGTTTGATAGCGCTTTTAACTTGCTTGATTTTAATTGTAGCCATAATTTACACTATTAACCATTAAACACTTTATCCAAAGTAATCCCGCGTTGTTTAGCCACCGAAACAGCATCTCTCATTTTAGAGAGCGCATCAATGGTAGCCTTAACCACGTTGTGTGGATTCGAAGATCCCTGAGATTTCGCCAAGACATTATGAACTCCAACACTCTCCAATACCGCACGCATGGCACCACCGGCAATTACTCCTGTACCATTCGTTGCAGGCTTCAAGAGAACCTCAGCTCCTCCAAATTTTCCTTTTTGTGTGTGAGGAACCGTGCCTTTAAGAATTGGAACTCGGATCAAATTCTTCTTTGCATCATCAATTCCTTTTGTGATAGCTTCCGTTACCTCTTTTGCTTTTCCTAGACCATGACCAACAATTCCATTCTCATCTCCAACAACTACGATCGCTGAGAAAGAAAACGTACGACCACCTTTGGTCACTTTGGTAACACGGTTTACAGCAACAAGCTTGTCTTTAAGCTCTATATCTGCAGATTTTACTCTATTCATTGTATTTGCTGCCATGTATTAAAATTTAAGTCCGCCTTCTCTTGCCGAGTCAGCCAATGATTTAACTCTACCGTGATATAAATAACCATTACGATCAAATACCACTCTTTCGACACCTGCCTTCACCGCTTTCTCAGCTACTTCTTTTCCTATTACAGCTGCTTGCTCAGATTTATTTTTCTTTTCAGCAGCTTTGTTTTTGTAAGATGAAGCAGACGCAAGGGTAGTTCCCGTGGTATCATCGATTAATTGTGCATAGATCTGCTTGTTGCTTCGGAAAACCGACAAACGTGGAATTTTTGAAGTGCCAGAGATTTTCTTTCTGATTCTTCGTTTGATCTTTGCTCTTCGCTTTAATTTACTGAATGCCATAACATTTAATTTTTATTTCTTACCTGCCGATTTACCAGCTTTTCTACGGATCTCTTCGCCCAAGAATCGAATACCTTTTCCTTTGTACGGTTCCGGTTTACGGAAGGAGCGAATTTTGGCAGCAACCTGACCCAAAAGCTGTTTGTCGTAAGACTCAAGTGTTACAACTGGTGCTTTTCCTTTTTCAGTATTAGCAGATACCTTTACTTCGTTAGGAATTTCGAAGATGATCGGGTGAGAGAAACCAAGAGCCAATTCCAACTGCTGACCAGCTGCATTCGCACGGTATCCTACACCGATTACTTCCATTTCCTTTTTGTACCCTTCCGATACACCTTGAACCATATTTTGTAACAAGGCACGGTACAAACCATGCTTTGCACGATGGGAAGGCGCCTCTGATTCGCGGCTGAAAGTTATAGTGGACCCCTCAATAGAGAGCGTTACTCCGGATTCAATAACCTGAGCAAGCTCACCTTTAGGACCCTTAACAGTAACCAGGTTACCGTCTAACTTTACGTCTACTCCACTCGGGATGTTAACTGGGGATTTACCTATCCTTGACATTTTTATTCAACTTAAAATTAATACACGTAGCAGAGAACTTCTCCACCTACGTTTTGTGTTCTTGCTTCTTTGTCCGTAATTACTCCTTTCGACGTGGAAACGATAGCTATTCCAAGTCCGTTCAGTACGCGTGGCAGCTCAGAAGAACCGCTGTACTTTCGAAGTCCCGGACGGGATGCTCGCTCGAGTTTGGTTATTGCAGGAACTCTCGTCGATGAATTGTACTTCAATGCGATTTTGATGATTCCTTGTTTACCATCCTCTTCGAATTTGTAATTCGTAATGTATCCTTGATCAAATAGAATTTGTGTCATTGCACGTTTCACATTTGAACCAGGAATTTCTACCATTTTCAACCCTGCCGAACTTGCATTTCGGATTCGGGTAAGAAAATCTGCTATTGGATCTGTATTCATAACTTTTAATGGATTCGATTAATTACCAACTTGCTTTCTTTACTCCCGGGATTTTACCCGCCAAAGCCATTTCACGGAAGGTAACCCTTGAAATACCAAACTGACGCATGTACCCTCTTGGACGACCTGTCAAACCACATCGGTTGTGCTTACGAATCTTCGAAGAGTTTGCAGGTAGCTTTTGAATAGCCATCATCGCATCCCACTTCGCAGACTGTACCTCGTCTGAGGCATCGGTTGATTTCAAGATCTTTGTAAGCTCCTCACGCTTTTTCGCGTAACGCTTTACCATTCTTTCTCTTTTGCGCTCTCGCGCTTTCATTGATTCTTTAGCCATCTCTTCTTATTTTTTTATGAATGGGAATCCAAATGCATCCAAAAGTGCTTTTGCTTCTTCATCACTCTCTGCAGAAGTAACGAATGTAATGTCCATACCTAGGATTCGGTTCACTTTGTCAATATCAATTTCGGGAAAATGATATGCTCCTTTACTCCAAGATTGAAGTTTCCTCTTCCGTCAAACCCTTTAGGATTGATCCCTCTGAAGTCGCGTGTACGAGGTAAAGATACTGACAAAAGTCTATCCAGGAAGTCATACATTTTGTCACCGCGAAGGGTAACTTTCGTTCCAATAGGCATCCCTTTTCTTAGTTTGAAGTTCGAGATGTCTTTTTTCGAAATCGTTGTGATCGCTTTCTGACCAGCTATCCGTGACAGATCAGCTGCCGCATTTTCAATCAATTTCTTGTCAGAAACTGCATCGCCCATTCCTTGGCTCAATACAATCTTTTGAAGTTTAGGTACTCGCATTATTGTCTTGTACCCGAACTTTTCAGTCAACGCAGGAATAATCTCTGCTTTGTACTTTTCCTTAAGTCTTGGCCTGTAACTCATTTGATATCCTCCCCTGACTTTTTTGAATAACGAACTAATTTTCCTTTCGCGTCCATTCTACGACCTGTGCGTGTTGCCTGGTCTTTGTGAACGAGCATGAGGTTTGAAATGTGAATACTTCCTTCTTTCTCCACGATTCCACCTTGAGGGTCTGCAGCGCTTGGTTTGGCGTGTTTCTTTACGATATTCACACCTTTCACTGTCGCACGCATTTTCTTACGATCAATTGTTAAGACCGTTCCTTCATTCCCTTTTGCTTCACCAGTGATTACCTTCACCGTGTCGCCTACTTTAATGTGTAATTTCTGTTGCATGACTACAATAAATTAAAGTACCTCAGGAGCAAGTGAAACAATTTTCATGTAATTATTTTCACGGAGCTCACGAGCAACCGGTCCGAAAATACGAGTGCCTCTCATGTCACCCGCCTGATTCAAGATAACACATGCGTTATCGTCGAATCGAATGTAGGAACCATCGGCACGACGTACCTCTTTCTTGGTTCTAACTACCACCGCCTTGGCTACCGAACCCTTTTTAACGGCACCAGAGGGCATTGCACTCTTCACAGCAACTACGATTTTGTCTCCAACTGAAGCGTATCGACGTCTGGTTCCACCGAGTACACGGATGACCAATACCTCTTTCGCTCCGGAGTTATCTGCTACTGCAAGTCTTGATTCTGTTTGTATCATTACTAAACTTATTTAGCTCTTTCAATAATTTCCACCAATCTCCAGTTCTTTGATTTACTCAACGGACGTGTTTCCATGATCTTTACAGTATCACCGATATTACAGTCGTTGTTTTCATCATGCGCTACGAATTTGGTGGTCTTCTTAACGAACTTACCATATTTCGGGTGCTTCACCTTACGCTCCACTGCTACCACGATCGACTTTTGCATTTTGTCGCTGGTAACAATCCCGATTCGTTCTTTTCTTAAATTACGCTTTTCCATTTCAAGCAATTTCATTGTTTAACAAGCAATTAAGCCTGTATTTCACGTTTTGTCAATTCAGTATTCAAACGTGCGATCGTTTTTCTAACCTTACGGATCTGAATCGGATTTTCGATCGGAGCCACGCGGTGAGACAACTTCATTTTTTCAAGTTGACCCGAAAGATCTGCGATCTTTTTCTTTACGTCTTCCACTGATAGTTTAGTGATTTCCTGCTGCTTCATCTTTTCTTATTTTCCAGGTATAACATAATCGTTGCGAACAACGAACTTACATTTCACCGGCAACTTTTGAGCGGCCAGACGCAATGCTTCTTTGGCAATTTCATACGGAACTCCGTCTGCCTCAAACATAATACGTCCCGGTTTCACAACTGCTACCCAGTGACTTGGAGCACCTTTACCTTTACCCATCCTTACTTCAGCAGGTTTGGAGGTCTCAGGCTTATCCGGAAATATTCGGATCCATACTTTACCTTCACGTTTCATGTAACGCGTAACAGCGATACGTGATGCTTCGATCTGGCGCGAAGTGATCCATCCGGGCTCCAGTGTTTTCAGTCCGAAAGATCCGAAAGCAATCGTGCTACCACGATGCGCTTGTCCACGGTTTCTTCCTTTCTGAACTCTTCTGAACTTGGTTCTTTTTGGCTGTAACATCTTTTAAAGAATTTTACTGTCAGTATTATTTTTTCTTCCTTTTCGCACCCATTGGTTTGCGTGGAGCCCCACCTGGAGCACCTCCGGCTTTAGCCGCTGAAGCCGCCATTCCAACATTCGGAGAAAGGTCGCGTTTTCCGTAAACTTCACCTTTGCAGATCCACACTTTAATGCCCAAACGGCCATAAGTAGTGTGCGCTTCGGAAACCGCATAATCGATGTCAGCTCTGAACGTATGTAACGGAGTACGTCCATCCTTATACATCTCTGTATGAGCCATCTCTGCGCCATTCAAACGTCCGGAAATCTTCACTTTGATTCCTTCTGCTGACATACGCATCGTACTCGCAATTGCCATTTTAATAGCTCTTCTGAAAGAGATACGTGCCTCCAACTGACGCGCTATGCCATCGGCAACAAGACGCGCATCCAGTTCAGGACGTTTTACTTCGAAGATGTTAATCTGAATCTCCTTCTTCGTAAGTTTTTTCAACTCCTCTTTCAATTTGTCCACTTCCTGACCACCTTTACCGATGATCACTCCCGGACGAGCCGTATTAATCGTCACTGTAACGAGTTTGAGGGTACGTTCAATGATGATTTTAGCAATGCTTGCCTTGGATAAGCGAGCGTTCAAATACTTTCTGATCTGATCGTCTTCAACGATCTTATCCTTGTATCGCTCTCCACCATACCAGTTTGATTCCCATCCGTGGATGTAACCTAGTCTGTTACCAATTGGATTTGTCTTTTGTCCCATCTTATCCCAAGTTATTTAGCACCATCTACTACGATGGTCACGTGATTTGATCTTTTTCTGATTCTGTGCGCTCTTCCCTGAGGCGCAGCTTGTATTCTCTTCAACATTGCACCGCCACCAACTTCTATTGAACGTACGATCAATGTCTCCTCTTCAATGCTTTTACCCTCGTTTTTCTGTTCCCAATTGGCAATTGCCGAACGAAGTAATTTTTCAAGACTGGTTGAAGCCGTCTTCGCATTGTGTTGCAAAATATTCAGAGCTTTATTTACTTCCACTCCCCTTACAAGGTCTGCAACTAACCTCATCTTTCTCGGAGCAATTGGCGAATCATTGAGACGTGCAAATGCAGTCGTATTTTTCGTCGCTCTTATTTTTTCAGCTCTTAACCTTTTTCTAGCACCCATGACTTTGCTATTTAATACTATCTTTTCTTATCTTTCTTATTTCCTGCATGGCCACGGAAGTTACGCGTTGGAGCGAACTCACCTAATTTATGACCAACCATGTTCTCTGTCACAAAAACAGGAATAAACTTATTTCCGTTGTGCACAGCAAACGTCAATCCGACAAAGTCAGGAGTGATCGTAGAAGCACGAGACCAAGTTTTGATCACCGATTTACTTCCGGATGCCTGTGCATCGTCCACACGCTTCATTAATTTATAATGTACGAAAGGTGGTTTTTTTAATGAACGACTCATATCCTACTTATTTTTTTCTTCTTTCGATGATGAACTTATCTGAATACTTCTTCTTAGAACGCGTTTTGTATCCTTTCGCAGGCATACCGTTGCGTGAACGTGGGTGACCTCCAGCGTTTCGCCCTTCACCACCACCCATTGGGTGATCTACAGGGTTCATAACTACACCACGAACTCGTGGGCGTCTTCCCAACCATCGAGAACGACCCGCTTTACCTGAAACCACAAGGTTGTGCTCTGCATTGGAGACTGAACCAATTGTAGCCATACATGTCGTCAAGATCATTCTTGTTTCACCAGAAGGCATTTTGATGATCGCATATCGTCCATCACGTGCATTCAATTGTGCATACGTACCAGCTCCTCGTGCAATGGCTCCACCTTTACCAGGCTTGAGCTCAATGTTGTGAATCACCGTCCCCAATGGAACATCACTTAGGAAAAGTGCATTACCAATGTTTGGTGCCACATTTTTTCCAGCTACCACAACGTCTCCGGCTTTCAAACCATTCGGAGCAATGATGTAACGCTTCTCACCATCTGCATAATATAAGAGAGCGATGTGTGCTGTACGGTTCGGATCGTATTCGATCGATTTCACCGTAGCAGGTACATCATGTTTATCTCTTTTAAAATCAACAACACGATACTTTTGCTTGTGACCACCACCAATGTAGCGCATGGTCATTCTACCGTCGTTGTTACGACCACCAGACTTCTTCTTACTCGCTACGAGGCTCTTTTCAGGTTTGCCCGCAGTGATCTCAGAATAATCGCTGTTGATCTTGTGTCTTTGCCCTGGAGTTATAGGCTTAAATTTCTTAAGACTCATCTGTCAACTGCTTAATAATTATTAAATAAATCAATCGTTTCTCCTGCAGCAACAGTCACAACAGCTTTTTTCCATTGTTTGCTAGGTTGCTCAACGACACCTTTGTTAGTATATTTAACAGAGGATTTTCCACCGCCATAATTTAACGTACGTACGTCAGTGACACTGACACCATACATTTTCTCGACAGCCTTTTTTATCTCGATCTTATTTGCTGATCTGTCTACTTCAAACGTGAAACGGTTATGTTTTTCAGTCGTTGCAGTAGCTTTCTCAGTAATGATCGGCTTTTTGATAATTGTCTTCATCAATTCTTAGTTTAGAATCTTTTCAATTACTTCCAATGAACTCTCCGCCAGAACTACTTTCTTCGCATTCAACACATCATACGTATTGACAGAATCTGCAGTTACGACTTTTACTCTCCCAAGGTTACGTGAGGACAAATAAACATTGTCATTTTGTGCCCCAAGTATCAAAAGGATTTTTTCATTCTCAAGTTTCAAGGCAGAAACCAAGGCTACAAAATCTTTCGTTTTTGCTGCATCGAATTTCAAATCCTCTAAAACAAGAATTGCGTCGTTTTTAGCTTTGTAAGAAAATGCGGACTTACGCGCCAATCTTTTGAGCTTCACATTAAGCTTAAACTCGTAGTTACGCGGTCTCGGTCCAAAAATACGTCCTCCACCAACACGCGTTCCGGACTTAGCGCTACCCGCACGGGCGCCACCAGTTCCTTTTTGTTTCTTCAACTTCTTAGTTGATCCTGCTATTTCATTTCGTTCTTTGGCTTTGTGTGTGCCTTGACGACGGTTCGCCAAATGCTGTTTCACATCCAAATAGATTGCGTGGTCATTCGGTTCGATTCCGAACACCGTATCTGAAAGAGTTACCTTTTTTGAAGTAGCTTTTCCTTTTGCGTCAAATACTTTTACTTCCATCACTTCAAAATTGAAACAGTTGAACCTTTAGATCCGGGAACAGAGCCCTTCACCACTATTAAATTCTTGTCAGCAAGCACCTTCAAAACCTCAAGATTTTCCATGACTACGCGCTTGTTACCCATCTGTCCCGCCATACGCATTCCTTTGAATACTCTTGCAGGATAAGAACAAGCACCAATAGAACCTGGAGCACGAAGACGGTTGTGCTGACCGTGTGTGGACTGACCAACACCGCCAAAACCATGACGTCTTACAACTCCCTGGAAACCTTTACCTTTAGAGGTACCCACTACGCTAACGTATTCACCTTCTTCGAAGAGATTTACGTCAACTGTATCACCGAGATTAAGATTATCGAACCCTTTAAATTCCACCAACTTCGATTTAGGAGTGGTGTTGGCTTTCTTAAAGTGACCCTTCAGTGCATTTGGAGTATTCTTTTCCTTTCGGTCCCCAAATCCAAGCTGAGTAGCCTCGTAACCATCTCTGTCTTGCGTTTTGACCTGAGTCACAACGCAAGGACCAGCTTCTATCACTGTGCATGGCATCGCCTTGCCCTCGGCACTGTAGATGCTAGTCATTCCGACTTTTCTACCAATAATTCCTGGCATACTTAACTATTTAATTGTTACTATTAACTTACACTTTAATCTCTACGTCAACACCACTTGGAAGTTCCAGTTTCATTAACGCATCAACTGTTTTTGATGAAGAGCTGTAGATGTCAAGCAAGCGCTTGTATGAAGCCAATTCAAACTGCTCACGTGCTTTCTTGTTCACGTGTGGTGACTTCAAGACAGTGTAAATACGCTTGTGTGTTGGCAGTGGAATCGGACCACTTACCACAGCACCTGTTGACTTTACAGTCTTTACGATCTTTTCTGCAGACTTATCTACAAGGTTATGATCGTATGATTTCAATTTTATTCTGATTTTCTGACTCATATCCTAATTTTTTAAGCTGAAACTTTACCACTTGCTTTTGCAACCACGTCATCTGCGATGTTCTTTGGAGCCTCTGAATAGTGGGAGAATTCCATGGAGGAACTTGCACGACCTGATGAAAGAGTACGAAGTTGAGTAACATATCCAAACATTTCGGAAAGTGGAACATCAGCCTTCACTACCTTGGAGCCTGCTCTGTCATCCATTCCGCGGATCACACCACGACGACGGTTCAAATCTCCTACGATGTCACCCATGTTTTCTTCTGGAGTCACCACCTCAATTTTCATGATAGGCTCCAACAATATAGGTCGGGCATTTTTCAATGCTGTTCTGTATGCCATTTTCGCACAAAGTTCGAAAGACAAGGAATCGGAGTCGACAGCGTGGAATGAACCGTCTATCAACTCAACCTTCATTGCTTCGATAGGGAAACCGGCCATCACACCATTTTTCATTGACTCTTTAAATCCTTTTTCAACAGAAGGAATAAATTCACGTGGAATGTTACCACCTTTAATGCTGTTGATGAATTCCAATCCTGATTTTTCTGCATTATCCTGAGGAGAAATCTTGACAACAATGTCGGCGAATTTACCACGACCACCTGATTGCTTTTTGTAAACTTCTCGGTGATCGATAGATGCAGTAATGTTCTCACGGTATGAAACCTGTGGAGCACCCTGGTTCACTTCTACTTTAAATTCTCGTTTCAAACGGTCTACAATGATTTCCAAGTGAAGCTCACCCATTCCGGAAATGATCGTTTGACCAGTTTCTTCGTCTGTATTTACTCTAAATGTTGGATCTTCTTCAGCAAGCTTGGAAAGTCCTACACCTAATTTATCCTGATCAGCCTGTGTTTTAGGCTCAATCGCAATTCCGATTACCGGATCAGGGAATTTCATCGATTCAAGAACGATCGGTGCATTTTCAGCGCATAGCGTATCTCCGGTGCGAATATCTTTAAATCCTACAAGTGCACCGATGTCTCCAGCTCCAAGCTCATCGATCTGATTTTGCTTGTTTGCATGCATCTGGAAAATACGAGAAATACGCTCCTTATTGTTTGTTCGCGTATTCAAAACGTATGATCCTGCAGGCAATTTACCTGAATATGCACGTGTAAAGCACAGACGACCAACAAAAGGATCCGTAGCAATTTTAAACGCCAATCCTGCAAACGGCTCATCATAAGATGGCTTGCGTGAAACCTCTTCATCCGTCTTAGGGTTTGTTCCTGTAATCGCTTCAATATCCATAGGTGAAGGAAGAATTTCCATAACCATGTCAAGCATTGCCTGAACTCCTTTATTCTTGAAGGAAGAACCACACATCATTGGAACAACTTTTCCAGAAATAGTAGCTTCACGTAAAGCGTTCAAAATTTCTCTTTCAGTCAAGGAATTCTCATCCTCGAAGAATTTCTCCATTAACGTTTCGTCGAATTCAGCAACTGCTTCAAGCAATTCACTTCTCAATCTTCTAGCATCATCGATAATGTCAGCCGGAATCTCCACCTCCTGGAATGTCATTCCCTGGTCAGAGTCGTTCCAAACGATACCTCTCCAGTTGATAAGATCTACCACTCCTTTGAAGTTATCTTCATCACCGATGTTGATCTGCAATGGAAGCGCGTGGCTACCAAGCATGTCTTTAACTTGCTTACATACAGCAAGAAAATCAGCACCCTGACGGTCCATTTTGTTAACGAAACCAATTCGCGGTACGTTGTAGTTGTTCGCCAAACGCCAGTTTGTTTCTGACTGAGGTTCTACCCCATCAACAGCAGAGAAAAGGAACACCAAACCATCTAATACGCGAAGTGAACGGTTTACCTCTACAGTGAAGTCAACGTGTCCAGGGGTATCAATGATATTGATGTGGTATTTCTGACCACGGTAATTCCAATTTACAGTCGTAGCAGCTGAAGTAATGGTAATACCACGCTCCTGCTCTTGCTCCATCCAGTCCATAGTTGCACCACCTTCGTGAACCTCTCCAATTTTGTGGTTTACACCAGCATAATAAAGGATACGTTCAGTAGTGGTTGTCTTTCCGGCGTCAATGTGAGCGGCAATACCAATATTTCGAGTAAATTTAAGATCTCTTGCCATTGTTATTAGAATCTAAAATGTGAGAATGCTTTGTTCGCCTCAGCCATTCTTAATGTATCTTCTTTCTTCTTGTATGCCGCACCTTCTTCCTTAGAAGCAGCAATGATCTCAGAAGCGAGTTTTTGAGCCATTGTTTTTTCGTTGCGCTTGCGAGCATAACCGATTAACCATTTCATGGCGAGGGAAGATTTTCTCTCTTCGCGCACTGGAGTTGGAATTTGAAACGTAGCACCACCAACACGACGGCTACGAACCTCAACACTTGGAGTTACATTTTCCAATGCTTTTCTCCAAACTTCCAATCCTTCCTGGTCTTCTATCTTTTTATCCACTATTGCAATCGCATCGTAAAAAATGCTGAATGCTAAACTCTTCTTCCCGTCATACATGAGGTTGTTGACAAACTTTGTTACCACAACGTCATTAAACTTTGGATCCGGGAGAATCGCTATTTTTTTCGCTTTTCTTCTTCTCATCTCTTCAAGTTTTATCGATTATTTCGCTTTAGGTCTTTTTGTTCCATACTTGGAGCGACGCTGAGATCTTCCCTCAACACCAGCGGTATCTTCCGCACCACGAACGATGTGGTAACGAACTCCCGGAAGGTCTTTCACCCTTCCTCCTCGTACAAGCACCAAAGAGTGCTCTTGTAAGTTGTGACCTTCTCCACCGATGTAGGCGTTCACCTCTTTACCATTGGTCAAACGCACCCTCGCTACTTTACGCATAGCAGAGTTCGGTTTCTTCGGAGTAGTTGTGTAAACCCTTACACAAACTCCTTTACGCTGTGGACATGAATCAAGTGCAGCAGACTTACTTTTCTTGACTACCGCTGTTCTTCCTTTGCGAACTAATTGTTGGATAGTTGGCATAAAATACTCTTAATTTCTTATGTTTTTAATCAATATAATTCACCCCCAAACACACTTTGAGGGGTGCAAAGATAGCTAGTTAATCCGATTTAACAAGAAGTTATCAAAAAAAAGTGTGTTTTTTTCACAATTGCATGTTGAAAGAGGATTTGCCTCTCGACGATGCTAGAGGTTCGATTTGGAATTCTGGATTTGTGATTCGGAATATTTGCGGAGTTTGATAAGCTCAGTCCTCGTTACAGATCTATTCTTCAATAAAAACAAAAAAGCACTTCATAAAGAAGTACTTTATAATAAGAACCTTCAATAATGACAAGTTTATCTATCTGTACAAAGTTCTTTTAACAGCCTTAATCACACGCTCCACATTTGGCAAAGCTTCATCAATGAGTGTTGGAGAAAATGCAAAAGGAGTATCTGTTTGGGTTACACGTTCTACTGGCGCATCTAGGTGATCAAACGCATAGCGTTGCAAGTGGTAAGCTAGCTCAGAAGAAATAGACGCCAGGGGCCATGACTCTTCCACCACCACACAACGGTTTGTTTTCTTAACAGACTCTACTACGGTAGTGTAATCAATTGGTCGGATCGTACGCAGATCAATAATCTCAGCTGAAATCCCTTCTTTCTCCAATTCTTCTGCTGCTGCTTGCGCCACTTTAATAATCTTGCCAAAAGAAACGATGGTGACATCCGAACCTTTTCGTTTAACATCTGCCACCCCTATCGGAATAATGTATTCTCCTTCCGGAATCTCTCCTTTATCGCCATACATCTTTTCTGACTCCAGGAAAACAACAGGGTCATTATCGCGGATCGCAGCTTTCAATAATCCCTTGGCGTCATATGGATTGGAAGGCGTTATTACTTTAAGTCCGGGCACATGTGCATAGAATGCTTCAAAGGATTGAGAGTGCGTTGCAGCCAACTGACCGGCTGTACCATTTCCTCCACGGAAAACTACAGGACAAGAATATTGTCCCCCTGACATTTGTAACATCTTCGCGGCACTGTTAATGATTTGATCAGCTGCGAGAATGGCAAAGTTCCAGGTCATAAATTCCACGATCGGACGAAGCCCGTTCATGGAAGCACCTACGGCAATCCCGGCAAATCCAAGCTCGGCAATAGGTGTGTCAATCACTCGCTTCGGACCGAATTCATCCAACATTCCTTGAGACACCTTATAAGCTCCATTGTATTCAGCTACTTCTTCACCCATTAAAAATACGCGTTCATCACGACGCATTTCCTCTGACATTGCCTCTCTCAGTGCTTCACGAAATTGTACAGTCTTCATGTAGATGCTGCTTTTGAATTTAGGAGCCAAAATTAACGATTAAACTGAAAAATCATATATTCTTGTGTTGAATTCGATATTATCAGTACTACCTCGAAAAAGAATAATTCCTTACATTTGCGTTCATTTGAAAATTTAGATTCATGAAGATACTTGTCTGCATAAGCAAAGCGCCGGATACAACATCAAAAATCGCTTTCGTTGACAACCAAACGCGATTTGACGAAAATGGTGTGCAATATATTGTCAATCCCTATGATGAGTGGTACGCGCTCGTGCGTGCACTTGAAATTAAAGAAACGCTTGGAGGAAACGTTACTATAATTACTGTAGGTGCCGCAGGCGATGAAGCAGTGATTCGAAAAGCCTTGGCTATTGGTGCTGATGATGCTGTACGGATTGATGCTGACCCGACAGATGCATATTTCACAGCTATTCAAATCTCCGAATATGCAAAGTCCAATGGCTTTGACCTTGTTCTCACCGGAAAGGAAACGATTAATTACAACGGATCACAGGTGGGCGGTATGATTGCCGAAGCCTTGGATATGCCCTTTGTATCACTTGCTTCAAAAATGGATGTAAATGGTTCAACACTGACTCTTGAACGAGAGATCGTTGGTGGTTTACAGGTAGTGGAAGTTGCTCTTCCTGCTGTTGTATCTTGTGCCAAAGGGATGGCCGAGCAACGCATTCCGAATATGAGGGGAATTATGGCCGCGCGAACCAAACCTCTACAGGTAGTAGCTCCGGTATCCGTTGAGCAGTTGACGAGCTATCAAAATTATTCCATGCCAGCAGCGAAATCAGCATGTAAAATGATTGACCCGAATAATATGGATGAATTGGTGAGCTTGTTACACAATGAAGCAAAAGTCATCTGATCCTATTGATCGATTTAAAGAAATAATTTAAAACACAACCCGACATTCGTCATAAAAAAAGAATCATGTCTGTTCTAGTATACGTTAATAGTTCAAACGGCTTAAATAAAGCTGCACTCGAAGCTGTAACCTATGGAAAAAAATTAGGCGGTGACGTCACTGTCATCACCTCGGGAAATGCCGAAACCAGTACACTTAGTTCTCTGGGTAATTATGGTGCTTCCAAGGTACTCGTTGATCGAGGATTCACAGGAGAAGATGATCAACAATTGGCGCGCATCATCGCAACTGCTGCCGAAAAAACAAATGCAAACACGGTAGTGTTCAGCCATGACCTTACGGCAAAAGCTGTTGCTTTCTTTGCTTCCAAATAGTTTGCAACCCGAAGCTAACGGTTCAGACTGCGGCGTAGAAGAATTCAGTGGAAATGCTGGAGACGCTAAAGTGAAAGTGCTCAGCACCAAAAAACCTGAAGGTGAAATTCCACTTCCTGAGGCCGAAATGGTTGTATCTGCCGGTCGTGGTTTAAAAGGCCCTGAAAATTGGGGAATAGTAGAAGATCTCGCAAAAGCACTTGGCGCAGCCACTGCTTGTTCTCGACCTGTAGCTGACATTGGTTGGAGACCTCATCACGAGCACGTGGGACAAACCGGTGTAGCCATCCGTCCTAATTTGTATATTGCCGCTGGTATTTCTGGAGCGATCCAGCATTTGGCCGGTGTAAATGGTTCAAAAGTGATGGTCGTTATAAACACAGATCCGGAGGCACCTTTCTTTAAAGCTGCGGATTATGGCGTTGTTGGAGATGCTTTTGAGGTGTTACCAAAGCTTACAGCTGCCGTTAAAAAGTTTAAGGAGTCAGGAAATTAATGTCTGAACGAGAACGGATTCACCGAATTATATGAATAAAATCAAGCTTGAAATAGCCGGATTATCCTACAGTCAAACGCAGTCAGGAGCATATGCGCTGGTCTTGTCAGAAGTGGGAGGCAAACGACAGCTACCTATTGTGATTGGTGGATTTGAAGCACAGGCTATTGCAATTGAATTGGAAAAGATGACGCCAACACGTCCACTGACGCATGACCTGTTCAAGAATTTTGCACAATCGTTTTCAATTGATGTTCGTGAAATAGTGATCTACAACCTGTCTGAAGGAATCTTTTATTCAAAGCTTATTTGTGAAAGCGATGGGATTATGACTGAAATAGATGCACGCACGTCAGATGCAATTGCAATAGCGGTTCGTTTTCACTGTCCTATATACACATTCGAACATATTCTATCAAGCGCAGGTATTCAGAGTGAAGATGCTGACGATGAACGCGAAAGCACTTATCCTATTGAGGACGAAGATCTTTCATCAGCCGATGGCGATTTACAAACAATGTCGGAGGAAGATTTGGAAGGTCAGCTGGGTGAAGCACTTGAAAATGAAGATTATGAGCTTGCGTCGCGTATTCGGGATGAGATGAACAAGCGCCGCACAAACTAAGCAAAACACCTATGGGATTAAAGAACCGGCTCGTCGCAATGAACTTTATGCAGTTCTTCGTTTGGGGAGCCTGGCTCATTACCGTTTACAACTATTGGTTTGAAACCAAAAAGTGGGGCGGAGTTGAATTTGGCGCTGTTTTTACAACTTTAGGATTGTCTTCCTTGTTCATGCCAACGATTGTAGGGATTGTGGCGGACAAATGGATCAATGCAGAACGCTTATATGGAGCACTTCATATTCTAGGTGGAATTACACTCTGTTATTTAACACAAGTCACCGATCCACAAGCTTTCTTTTGGGTAATCTTTATTGCCATGCTTTGTTATATGCCTACCATTGCTTTATCGAATTCGATTGCTTATTCCGTCTTAAAATCAAATGACTATGACGTTGTAAAATCGTTTCCTCCCATCCGAGTGTGGGGGACCGTTGGATTTATTATTGCGATGTGGTTTGTAAATATCACTGGGAATAAAGCCTCTGCAAATCAATTTTTGATCGCTGGTGGTTCGGCCATATTGTTGGGATTATATTCATTTAGTTTGCCTAAATGTTACCCAAGCAAGCCGAGTAATCGGTCTTTAAGCTCTCTGCTTGGATTGGATGCCTTTAAGCTTTTCAAGGAATATAAAATGTTCTTATTCTTTTTGTTTTCACTTTTCCTTGGCGCCTCATTGCAGCTCACCAATATGTATGGCGATGGATATATCAGTGAGTTTGGGAACTTTGGCAAATATCAAGACTCCATGATTGTGCGCTATTCCACTGTCATCATGTCGATCTCACAGATTTCTGAAACGTTATTCATCCTTGCGATTCCGTTTTTTCTTAAACGATTCGGAATAAAATATGTCATGCTTATTAGCATGATAGCATGGGTTTTTCGCTTCGGATTACTTGCTTATGGCAATCCAGCCGAAGGACTTTGGATGATTGTTGCATCTTGTATCGTTTATGGGATGGCATTCGATTTCTTCAATGTATCCGGATCCCTTTTTGTTGAAGGGAATACAGCACCTTCGATTCGTTCAAGTGCACAAGGCTTGTTCATGATGATGACCAACGGAATAGGTGCGATTCTCGGAAGCTATCTCAGTGGAATATTAATTCAACGTTACTTTATGCTTGAGTTCAGGACGGTTTCAGAGCTCACAAATTACTTGGGTGTCAAATCGAATTCACCATTATTTGAGCGTGTAACAGGAGGAGTTCAAATTCACAATGGTCAATTTTCCTCCACTATCATGATGAAAGATTGGTCGTCTATTTGGATCACATTTGCACTTTACTCCTTACTCATCGCAGTGTTGTTCGCATTGCTGTTCAGACATAAACATAACCCGGATTCCATAGGAGAGGTAACTCACTGAGAATGGAAAGAAATGAACTTCTTGAACAAAAAATCTTCTCTATAAGAAGCAAAGAAGACTTCAATAGAACAGCACTCGAAGTATTTTATTTCCAATACGAACACTGTTCTATTTATCGATCTTTCGCGGAGCACCTGAATAAAACAGCACCTTCAGAAGTTACCGAAATTCCTTTTTTACCAATTTCTTTTTTCAAATCACATCGGGTTTCGGTTGCACAAACGCATGAAGCACATTTTAAAAGCAGTGGAACAACAAGTGTTGAGCGCAGTTCACATTTCGTTTTTTCGAAAGATGTCTATACGCGTTCATTTAAACAGTTTTACCGCGACGCCATAGGCAATCCTGAAAATCAAATCATCCTAGCATTGTTGCCAAATTATCTGGAACAAGGTGACTCCAGTTTGGTTTTTATGGTCAATGAGCTCATCGAAAGCACTAAAGATGAAGCCTCGGGATTTGTATTAGGCGACCTTGACGAGCTGAAAATGCGCTATGACTTGGGGACATCTCGAGGTAAACAGGTAGTAATTTTTGGTGTGTCCTACGCACTTTTAGATCTTGCAGAAGCGAAGCTTGATCTATCAGCAGCCCTCATTATTGAAACAGGCGGAATGAAAGGAAGAAGGAAAGAACTTTTAAAAGAGGAGCTTCATCAAATCATTTGTGCAGGAACCGGAGCACCTTTTGTCTTTTCAGAATATGGCATGACAGAATTGCTTTCTCAAGGTTACAGCAACCAAAATGGCTATTTCAGATTCCCTAATTGGGTCAATATTCTACTAAGAGATGTGAATGATCCTCTGCATTATCTATCGGAAAAAAGTACGGGAGGAATTAATGTAATCGACTTAGCCAACCTTTACAGCTGTAGCTTTATAGCGACTCAGGACCTAGGCGTATTTGAAGCTGAGGGACTCAAGCTCATGGGCAGGTATGACCATTCTGATATTCGAGGCTGCAACCTTTTGGTTCAATAAAAAACTTAACTTTAGAGCGAATCTTTCGAAATGGATCCTGCACTTTCAACGCTGATTAAAGAAAAAGCTACCAAGCTCTTAAGCTCTGTTCGATCGTATAGAGAACATCTGCATCAATACCCTGAATTATCCTATGAGGAATATGAAACCATGTCTTATGTGTCGAGTATTCTTACTGAACATAATATTCCTCATCAAACTGGCATAGGGAAAACCGGTGTCGTGGCTTTAATCAAATCTGAGAAACATGCTTCAGATGACTGCATAGCCCTTCGAGCTGATCTAGATGCATTGCCAATAACAGAACAAAATGACGTGCCTTACAGGTCAATGAAGAATGGATTGATGCATGCGTGCGGTCACGATGTACATACCGCAATCCTTTTGGGGACTGCAATTATTCTTGATTCTGTGAAGGACAAGTTGCCGAAGCCTATAAAACTTATTTTTCAACCAGGCGAAGAAAAAAACCCCGGTGGAGCTACGCTGATGATAAAAGATGGTGTTCTTGAAAATCCGAAAGTGAGTGAAATGTATGCATTGCATGTCTTCCCGGATCTAGAAACTGGTAAAGTAGGTTTTAAAGAAGGAATCTACATGGCTTCATGTGATGAAATTCACCTGACTATTAATGGGAAGGGAGGTCACGGAGCAACACCCCATCAATGTATAGACCCGATTATGATTGGAGCTTCGATTGTTTTAGAGCTTCAGCAAATTGTAAGTAGAAAATGTGACCCGAAGACACCCTGCGTCTTAAGTTTTGGCCATTTTGAGGCGCTCGGTGCAACAAATATCATCCCATCCACTGCGAAGTTGAAAGGAACCTTTCGTACCATGAATGAAATTTGGAGAAATGAGGCATTGAGTCTCATAGAAAAACAGATCAGGCATATTGCTGAAGGCCAGGGCGCAACGGTAGAGCTGGAAATCAGCAGAGGATATCCATACCTTGAAAATGACCCGATTCTGACCAGAAAACTAAAAGGGCGTTCTGAAGATTTTTTTGGAAAAACCAATGTTGTAGATCTACCCATACGACTTACGTCAGAGGATTTTTCGTATTATTCACATGAAGTGCCTGTTTGTTTTTTTCGATTAGGAGTTCGAAATGAAGAGCTAGGGATCATTCATGGTGTGCACCACCCAAAATTCGACATTGACCATAATGCCCTCCTAACCGGCATGCAAGCCATGTGTTTAGCTGTCCTATGAGAAAATTAACATTGATAGTCTTTGCTTTGTCGCTGCTTGCGTGTTCGAAAACAAACCGTGTGTCGGGACGAATCTCTGGATCGTGGGAATTGATCTCCTACAAACGGACAAATTATGAAGGAATGATTTCCTATCCTTCGGCCAGCGGGAGTGCCACATTTATTGAATTGAAAAATCCGGATGATTCAGCGACATATACCTTCGAAATTGCGCGTGAGATTAATTCAGTGAGCGATAGTCTTTTGGAAAAAGGAACTTATAAGCTTGTGGAAAAAGGCAATTTCATGTATGTGAATGAACAAGACAATCTTGATCAAACGATCTCCTACATCAAATACAGAATACTGAGCTCGACTAACTCGGATCTTGAAATTGAATTTTCAAAAGGAACCAATACAGATATTTTACTTTTTAGGAAAAATTGAGCCAGATATCAGTTGGCCATTTCACTCATGAACTTAATGCGCATTAGCCTGAGCTCCTCTTCCGTGTAATCGCCATCAAATTCATTGTAAGCGTCTTTCAAGTCGTCTGATTCAGCCTCAGAAAAGTAATCATAAATCTCTTCCTGATTCTCAGGATCAAGAATGGAGTCAATGTAGTAATTTATGTTCACCCGTGTTCCTGAGGAGACAATTGCCTCTATTTCCTCAATCACCTCATCCATACTTTTACCCTGTGAACGACCGATATCTTCCAGAGGTAACTTTCGGTCAATGTTTTGAATGAGCTGAACTTTTAATCCGGATTTATTTACCAATGATTTTACAATCATATCCTGTGGTCGCTCAATGTCATTGTCCTCTACATATTGATGAATCAGGGAAATAAAAGGCTCTCCGTATCGCGTGGCTTTCCCCGTTCCTACTCCTTGTATATTTGTTAATTCATCAAGTGTAATAGGGTACTGAAAACACATGTCCTTCAGGGATGGTTCCTGAAAGATCACAAAAGGTGGGATATTGCGTTGTTTCGAAATTGACTTTCTCAGGTCAATCAACATTTCATACAATGTTTCATCAAATGCTCCACCCTTCCCACTCAAATTAACGATGCCTTCATCGTCATCTGTGTTGGTAAAGTCATGTTCTTTCAAAAGCATAAATGAATGTGGTTTCTCCAAAAACGCCACACCCTTTTCTGATAGCTTCAGGGTACCGTATGTTTCAATATCCTTATACAGCAATCCTGCAACTATGGTTTGTCGAATTACTGCATTCCAGAAATGTTCGTCCTTTTCTTTTCCGGAGCCAAATCCTTTTAACGAATCATGCTTGTATGACTTCATATCCGAAGTGACATGCCCTGATAGAAAAGCACAATAATGTTTCGCTTTTTGGGTCTCTTGAAGTTCACGCACTGCTTCGAGCAATAATTGAACATATTCTGACCCCTCTGTCCGTTCTCTCGGATTTTTACAATTGTCACAGAATTCGTTACAGCCCTTTTCATCGAATTCCTCACCGAAATAATGGAGTATGAATTTTCTGCGACAGACAGAAGTTTCGGCATAAGAAACTATTTCCGTCAACAGCTGACGTCCAATCTCCTGCTCGGCAACGGGTTTTCCCTGAAGAAATTTCTCCAGTTTTTCAATGTCCTTGTAACTGTAAAAAGCAATGCATTCACCTTCTCCTCCATCCCTTCCGGCACGACCGGTTTCCTGGTAATAACTTTCAATGGATTTAGGAATGTCGTGATGGATTACGTAGCGTACGTCAGGTTTATCGATCCCCATTCCAAAGGCAATCGTAGCGACAATGACATCAGACTCTTCCATAAGAAACATGTCCTGATGTTTAGCTCGTGTTGCCGCATCTAATCCCGCATGGTAAGCCAAGGCATTCACTCCATTTACTTGAAGCAGCTCCGCCAATTCTTCTACCTTCTTCCTGCTCAGGCAATAAACAATACCACTCTTCCCCTCTTTCGATCGGATATATTTGATGATTTGTTTTTCTACATCTCTCTTTGGACGCATCTCATAATAGAGGTTATCTCGATTAAAAGATGATTTGAATACAACTGCATCAAGCATATTCAAATTCTTCTGAATATCATATTGCACCTTCGGAGTCGCAGTGGCTGTCAATGCGATGATTGGAACATTAGAGATCTTTTCAAATATTTCTCTCAACCTTCTATACTCCGGTCTAAAATCATGACCCCATTCCGAAATACAATGCGCTTCATCAATCGCAAAGAAGGAAATATCTACAGAAGTAAGAAAGTCTATGTTCTCTTGCTTTGTCAGAGATTCCGGAGCAACATAGAGTAATTTTGTTCGCTTTTCCTGAATATCTGAACGTACTTTGGTGATTTCTGACTTAGACAGTGAAGAGTTTAGAAAATGAGCTACACCCTCATCGTCATTCACATTTCTTATGGCATCAACCTGATTTTTCATCAGGGCGATCAGAGGCGATACTACGATTGCGGTACCCTCTGAAAGCAATGCTGGCAGCTGATAGCACATGGACTTCCCGCCTCCCGTTGGCATAATAACAAAGGTATTGTTGCCTTCGAGCACATTTTGGATGATGTCCTTTTGTTTTCCCTTGAAACTATCGAATCCAAAATACTTTCTAAGGGCAATTTTCAGCTCTTGTTCCGTCATTTGCGATACGTTTGTTTGAAAAGTCAAGGTAATTTAATATTAAAGCAATACGAATTTAACGAAAAAAAGGGATTTTTAAAAGTTTTCTTAAGCGAAATAGTCAAATTCTGAAACGAACGATTTCAGCCCGAGGTATCCATGGAAAATGTATTTTTGCAGAGCGTATGGAGGAGGACAAACAAATGTCATTTCTTGACCACCTGGAAGAGCTCCGATGGAGACTGGTTCGAATTGCAATAGCTATAGTTATTGTTGCTACCATTCTCTTTTTCTTTCAGGAGTGGATTATGAACAATATTTTTCTCTCTATGAGCAACAAGCAGTTTATTAGCTTTCGGCTCATGTGTGAGTATTTTAATGTTTGCATTACAGAGATCCCCGTTCGCTTTCAGAGCCAGGAAATGTCGGGACAGTTCAGCTATGCTTTAATGACAAGTATTATGGGGGGCATTGTACTTTCCTTCCCTTTCATTTTTTATCAAATATGGGCCTTCGTCGAACCGGGACTCAAACTCAAAGAGAAAAAAGCAGCTAAAGGAATCGTTTTCTGGGTGAGTATTCTTTTTTTTCTGGGGATATTGTTCGGTTATTTTTTGGTTGCTCCGCTCTGTGTTCAATTCTTCGGTGCTTACCAGATCAGCGGGAAAATTGAAAACATTTTCACCGTCAATTCTTACATGAGCACCATTCTGTCTACTGTATTTTATTCCGGTTTGTTATTTCTTTTACCTGTTATCAGCTACATTTTCGCATCACTTGGAATAATTACTCCGGATTTCTTGAGAAAATACCGCAGACATGCCATTGTGGCTGTATTGATTGTTGCTGCAGTAATTACACCACCCGATGTCATTTCCCAGATTCTTGTATCCATTCCTATTCTTTTATTGTACGAAATTGGAATATTGGTTGCGGCACGAGTGTACAAACGCAGGCTAAAAGAAGAAACGCAAGGATGATCTTCTTGAAATATACACATCGATTATGGCTAACCTTAAGTTTACTTTTAGCGACTATTCACCTCGGATATTCTCAGCAAACCCGCGTTTATGGGACAGTATGGGACGCTCTCTCCGGTGAACGAATGCCTTATGTGAAGGTGCAATTCCAGAATTCCAAAATAGGTACAACTACTGACAGTCTTGGCAATTATTCGATTGAGACCTATTATGCAACTGACAGCAT
Organism: Cryomorphaceae bacterium; assembly: GCA_021298235.1. The sequence continues at coordinate 30,806 of JAJTDX010000023.1, forward strand.
TCAGTTCTCTTACAGTGGGTACCTTACCTCAACTTTTAGTGTCGAGCTGGATAAAGTTCAGGAATTCAATGTTCGCATGAGCACCCGAATGTCAGAGGTCCAAGAGATCGTTGTTCGGCCTCCGGATGAATTCCCTTCAACCCGTTTGCATAAACGTGTAATTGCAAATAAACGGATCAACAACAAGGAAAAGCTACTATCCTATCAGTACGAGGTCTACAACAAAATGCAGCTCGACCTAAACAATATCGGAGAGAAATTTACAGATCGGGATGTAGTCAAACGACTCGACCTGATTATGGACTATTTGGATTCAACGGACAATGGAAAAAATTACCTTCCCGTTTTACTGAGTGAATCCTTGTCCGATTTTTATTTCAGAAACAATCCTAAAACTCGCAGAGAGGTAGTTCATGGAACTCGTATTACGGGCATTGATAACCTACAGGCCAACCAGTTCCTTGGAGATATGTATCTCGATATTAATATTTACGATAACAACATTAATATGTTTAATCGTGCATTTATCAGCCCTCTTGCGGATTATGCACGAAGTTTTTATCGCTTCTATCTGGATGATTCCACTTTTATCGGACATCAATGGTGCTACAAGCTTCGCTTTGTTCCCAAACGTACAGGCGACATGACCTTTGAGGGAGAGATGTGGATTCACGATACTACTTACGCCGTAAAATCTATTAAAGCAAACATGTCGCCCTGGGCAAACATCAATTATGTTCAGGATCTGTATTTCGAGCATACGTTTGATCAGGTTGCCAAAGAAGTTTGGATGCTCACCCAGGAAAAAATGATCATCGACTTTAAAATAACCAAGAACACCGAAGTTTATGGTTTTTATGGACGTAAGCTGTCTTCCAGAACAAATTTTGTTATCAATGAAAAAAAGAGCGACTCTTTCTACCATGCCGATAATACTGTAGAGTTTGAGGACAGTGCCAAAGTGCGCGATAAAGCATGGTGGGATTCCCGGCGACATGAACCTCTTTCTGAACAAGAGCAGGGAATCGAGAATATGGTGGACTCCTTAAATGACATGCCTTTTTTCAAAATGCTCAAAAACCTCACTTACTTCGCCACCACGGGCTACTATCCTGTTGGAAAAATCGAGTTTGGGAATGCCTTCACATTTGTGAGCTTCAATCCTGTAGAAAGGTTCAGGATGGGACTGGCTTTGAGGACATCCAATCAATTTTCAAGAAGAATAGAGTTTGGCGGACGCATCGCCTATGGATTCTATGACGAAAAAATCAAATATGGACTTTCCGTGAGATACAACATAACCCCAAAGAAACGGGGAATGCTCACAACCTATTACAACTATGACATTGAACAAATCGGAATTTCCCCAACGGCAGCATCGATTGGATCAACGTTCGGCACGGTATTCAGAACAGGGCCACTTGACAAGCTTACCTTTGTTAAAAAAGCAGGGATCAACCTGGAAAAAGACGTACGAAAAGACCTGATACTTTACGGCGGTTTTGAATGGAAAGAATATACCGCATTAGGAAAAGCCAATTATGTTCAATTCAACAAACTAACCGGATTGAACGATACGATTAACACCATACGAACGAGCGAATTTACAGCCCGGATTCGTTGGACCAAGGATGAGGAATTTCTATCTGGCTCCTTCGACAGATCGACTTTACGGTCAAAATACCCCATATTTTCCTTACAAGGGATTTTTGGAATCAAAGACTTTTTAGGTGGCTTCTATGACTATCAAAAAGTAGAATTCCAAATGGAACACAATCGACAAATAGGCGTGCTCGGAAGAATCCGCTATGGTGTCACTGCAGGTTATATCTTTGGTGCAGCTGCCTATCCGTTTCTGAAAGTGCATGAAGGCAACCAGTCCTATTGGTTGTTGACTACCGCTTTCAACAAGTTAAACTTTTTTGAATTTGTCTCGGATCGTTACGTTGGAGGATTCATTGAAAACCATTGGGAAGGACTTTTCTTTGATCGCATCCCGTTGATCAAAAAATTAAAGTGGAGACTAGTTACCACTGGTAGAATTACCTACGGGTCAATTTCACAGCGAAATTTGGATATTATGAAGCTTCCGGAAGGGACTCGTTTTTTTGGCAATACTCCGTATGCCGAGGTGGCGATAGGAATAGAAAATATATTCAAAATAGGTCGTGTAGACCTTGTTTACCGACTCACCCACCTCGACCCGGGAATGAATCCGCTTGGGATACGTGCCAGATGGTCACTTATTTTCTAACTTTGATTCACTTTGAAGCTACACACTTCCCATATCAAGAAAACATACAAAGGCCGTGATGTTGTCAAAGGAGTAAGTATTGAGGTAAATCAGGGGGAGATTGTTGGTTTGCTTGGTCCGAACGGCGCCGGAAAGACTACTTCTTTCTACGATACTGACATTACTCATTTCCCCATGTACCGGCGTTCGCAACTGGGCATTGGCTACCTTCCTCAGGAAGTTTCAGTGTTCAGAAAATTGAGTGTGGAAGACAATATCCTTGCTATTCTGGAGATGACTGACCTCAACAAACAGCAGCGTCTCGAACGCCTAGAACAGCTGCTTGAAGAATTCAGTCTTACACATGTCCGAAAAAACCTTGGCAACAGATTGTCCGGAGGAGAAAAGAGGCGAACAGAAATTGCGCGCGCACTGGCCACGAATCCAAAATTTGTTTTGTTGGATGAGCCATTTGCGGGAGTGGATCCCATAGCTGTCGAAGATATTCAAAGTATCGTTTCTGAATTGAGAAAAAGAAATATTGGTATTTTAATAACTGACCATAATGTTCAGGAAACACTTTCTATCACCGACCGAGCTTACCTACTATTTGAAGGAAGTATTCTGAAGTCAGGAACTGCCGAGGAGCTTGCTGCCGACGAACAAGTCAGAAGAGTATACCTCGGTCAAAATTTCGTTTTACGAAAAAAATAATTGTTCAAAATATACTGATTTCATACCTTTATGCACTTAGAACTACGAACTATGAACTTACAACGCACTTCTCTTTTTTTCACTTGGATGGTGATTTGCAGCGTTCTCTCTTTAAGCTCTTGTAAGAAGAAATGTGTAATCGACAAAGAAAATACAGACAGTGGCTGGATAGAAGAGAATGTGATCATTTACCCAACTTCTGGCTATCTCACCGACCAAATGCAAGGGAACTACGTAGTTACTGGAAGTTCAACACTTGCCAACCGATTCGAAGTAAGTATTGATGGTGGCACAAAACAACCCGTAGATTACAATAATTATACTATTCTGGCATGCCCCGTTAAGTCGAAATGTAATGCCTATTTTGAACGAGAGGTATCTTTTAATTATGTCAATCAAACTGTCCTTTATCAAATAAATGTTACACAATGCAAGAATTGTGAAGAAGTAAGAACAACAGAAAACTATGTTCTTGTTCCTAAATTTCCATCGGACTACCAAGTAACATACGATGTTTCAATTACCGAAATTGAATAAGACTTGTGACCTTGATGATTTGAAGGACTTTTCACCAAATTATTTGGAAGCTACGTCGGATTTTGTAGTTTGATCCAAGCTACCGTATGCGTCGCAATGTCCTCCTGAAGACGATTTACAAGAAGCCATGACAAGCGCTACAGCAAATCCTACAAGTGTCAAGGTCAATAATTTTTTCATTTTGATCAGTGTTTAATTCTCTTTGAAGGAACAAAAATAAAACAATTTACTTTCTTACTCAACAAAAAAATATTAAGTAATTGTATTTATTTTTAACAATCTGTTTTTGAAGCAGCTGTTCTTATGCTGAAAACGTTTCTTTACTTCTGTTTTTCTTTCTGTATTCTTTGCGTTTTCGGACAAAAGGAGGTAAAACTTATTTTTTCAAATGACTCTGTAAAAACAATCGACAAACAACCCAATCTGTTGCACAAAGACAGTATCTCTGCGTTAACATACCTCAATAAAATCAGGTTGGATGCAATTAGAAAAGGATATCTTATTGCGTCTGTAGATACAGTTAGTTGGAAAAATAATTCCTGCTCTGTTCATTTTTATCTGGGTCAAAAAACAAAATTCGCCATCCTCCGAACAGCCCCTTCTGAAAAATCACCGTTCCCATCAAAACGAGGCAGCGTCCGACTATCACCCATGGATCTAGCCTCTTACCTCGAAAAAATAGAGAATAGCTACCTCAACTCCGGCTATCCTTTTGTGAAAGTGCGCTTGATTGATCTACAATTTATCAAAGACACCCTCACGGCTCAATTGGATATTCAAGCGGGTAAAAAGTTTAACATTTTAAAAATTCACATCAGAGGTGATTCGAGTGTTTCAGAAATCTTTCTTTCCAATTTAACCGGTATTCGTGTCGGAGATATTTTTCAGGAGAACAAATTCCGGGAAATAAGTACAAAGATCTCACAAGTAAACTTTCTGAAGGAATTAAAACCACATGAGCTGCTATTCACTGAGAATGGGTGCGAGGTGTTTTTCTATGTTTCCTCCAATCCAGTTAGCTCAGCGAATGGAACTGTAGGTTTGCAGCCTCAGGCCTCCGGTAAAGTTGGCCTAGCCGGAGAGCTCAACCTCAAGCTTCTCAATATATTAAAGCGCGGAGAACAATTGAATCTGGCATGGCGGAGCATACAAGATCAAACGCAATCGATGAATTTGAGAGGAAGCTATCCTTTTTTATTCAAAAGTCCATTTGGGTTAGACGGACAATTGCAGTTATATAAAAAAGACTCCAGCTTTATTGAAGTTAAAAGCACAATAGGTATTCAGTATTTTTTAAATTCCGGAGCAATGCTCAAAGCATTTTACCAACAAAACTCCAATAATTTACTCAGAGGTGCGGCTACAAATCCCAATTTCAATAAATTGTCCAATGTGCGAACAAATGCCTATGGATTATCATGGATGAAGCGACAGTTGGACTACATCCCTAATCCATCCAGAGGCTATATCTTTCTTTTTGAAGGAGCTTTGGGAACAAGGAAATCTAAAGAAACTGACAGCAGCGCAGTAGAACGTTCAGAAACATATAGACTCTCTTTGCAAACAGAATGGTTCTTACCGGTGGCACGCAGACATGTAGTCCGGTTTGCTTCGCTCAATGAGTTCTATTATGCTCCCGTAATCTATCAAAATGAATTATTCCGTTTTGGAGGCCAGCTCAGCTTGAGAGGATTTAATGAAGATGAGCTTTTTGCCTCTTCGCGCAGTGTGACAACCATTGAATACCGATTCTTACTTGACAGAAATTCCAACTTGTTTGCTTTTTATGATCAAGGGTACTATGAGAACAATGCATCTAATTATCTTCGAGATCAACCCTTTGGATTTGGAGCAGGATTTTCTTTTGGTACCAATCTTGGCATTTTTTCTCTCTCCTACGCATTAGGGAAACAACAAAACAATCCAATCCTGCTGAGCAACGGAAAAATTCACTTCGGTTATATTGCCTATTTTTGATCGTATATCCCGTACCTATGAATGAACTATCTATAATAATTCTAGTGATCGTCTTTTTAATGATCATTGTTTATTTCTTTATTGAAAATAAAAATCTCAAACAAAAATTAGTACAAAGTGAGTCAGAGCTTAAATCTCTTGCGGATAAGGCGGAAAATTATCGCGTGACAACAGCCTCGATCGAGGCAAAATTCAATGCCTTGGATGAACAGGTACTACAAGAACGGGAAATGCATCTTCAGCAACAGAAAGAGATGAAGGAACAACTCGAGCTCATGGGAAAAGATATTGTTCGCCAGGGCGCAAGTGTCCTAAAAACAGAGAATGAAGAAAAACTCAATTCCTTACTTGAACCCCTGAAAGAACGGATCAATGCCTTCGAAAAAGAGGTCAGAGAGGCCAACAGACTCGGATCTGAGCGTCACGTATCAATGGAAGCCGTGATAAAAACACTTTCAGACCAGCATCAAAAGATGAACACCACAGCACAGAATCTAGTGGATGCCTTGCGCGGAGAACAGAAGGTTCAGGGAGACTGGGGTGAGCTTGCTTTGGAGCGTATATTAGAATCCAGCGGACTAGAGAAAAACCGCGAGTATTTCGTTCAGAACAGTTACAAAGATGAGGACGGGAACCTGCTGCGTCCGGATGTTATCATTCAGCTTCCTGACAATAAACAGCTCATCGTGGATGCGAAAGTTTCATTAAAAGCCTTTGATAATTTTATCAATGAAACAGATGAATCCAAGCGAAAAATTGCTTTACAGCAACATATTCAATCCATCAAAAATCACATTAAACAGCTCGCTGAAAAAGATTACTCACAATTGCCGGAAATAACCTCACCGGACTTTGTGCTAATGTTTATTCCGCTTGAGTCATCCTTTGCTCTGGCAATGAAAGAGGAACCTACGCTATATCAACAAGCCTGGGACAAAAAAATTGTAATCGTCACTCCTTCCACCTTGCTTGCTACGCTCAAAACCGTTGGCAGTATCTGGAAACAAGAATTGCAAACGAGAAATGCAAAAGAGATTGCTGAGCAAGCCGGTCGTCTGTATGATAAGTTTGTGGGTTTTGTTGTCGATATGGAAAAGATTGGCAATAAACAGCGAGAGGTTGCGAATGCCTACGATGCCGCAATGAACAAGTTAAGCACAGGTAATGGGAACTTAATCCGAAGCGCTGAAAAGTTGAAAAAACTCGGTGTCAAAACAGGGAAGAATCTTGATAAAAAGTATTTGGATGGAGAGGACTATTCTTCAGATCCGGATCAAATTGAAAGTGATACTGACATTTTCACTGACCCATTAAACGAATAGCCTATTTTCGGCTTTCCTGCATGGAGGCCCTAATCTCTTTCATAAATTCAGAAGCATATACGAAATTCAAAATTTCCTTATTTTCTGTAGTAATTATTGATTTTCTATCTCCCTGCCACCAATGCTTACCTTCGTGAATGAACATTACATGATCACCGATCTCAATCACACTGTTCATATCATGGGTAATAACTACCGTTGTAATATTATATTCATAGGTAATTTCTTTGATTAACCCATCAATAATAATAGATGTTCTCGGATCAAGACCTGAGTTGGGTTCATCACAAAAGAGATACTTCGGATTCATTGCAATCGCGCGGGCAATACCAATTCGTTTCTGCATCCCACCACTGCATTCTGAGGGAAATAAGTGGTTTACATTCTTAAGATTGACACGATCAAGACAAAAGTCCACACGATCCTTCATCTCCTTTTTAGTCATTTTGGTAAACATACTCAAAGGAAACCGAACGTTTTCCTCCACGGTCATCGAATCGAACAAAGCCGAACCTTGAAAAAGCATTCCAATCTCTTGACGGATCTCTTTCCGATGTGATTGATTCATCGCAGAGAAGTCACGTCCATCAAACAAGATCTGACCTGAATCGACTTCATGTAATCCAACAATACATTTTGCAAGAACTGATTTTCCATGCCCGGATTGACCAATGATCAGATTGACTTTTCCTTGCTCGAATTGGGAATTAATATCGAACAATACTTGTTTCGAACCAAATGATTTATTGACTCCTTTTACCTCGATCACAATAGCATCAGTTGAGTGAGAATGAAATTGGCGATCAAAATAGCAATACTGCTATTGACCACCGCCTGCGTGGAGGAACGACCAACATCAAGAGAGCCACCTTTGGTATAATAGCCATAAAACGATGCAATGGAAACGATCAAAAATCCGAATACAACAGTTTTTGTCAGTGCATAATAAATGTTGTACACATCAAAGAAAGATCGGATACCCAAAATATATGTTTCTGTTGAGAGTAAGCCTGAAAGCAACAAGGCCAACCAACCACCGATCATACTGAGAAACATTGAAAAGATGACAAGTATAGGAAAGAAGAAAACCGCAGCAATTACCTTTGGAAGGACCAGATAACCTAGTGAATTGACTCCCATGATCTCTAACGCATCGATCTGTTCTGTAACGCGCATCGTCCCTATTTCCGATGCTACATTCGACCCCACCTTACCGGCCAGAATGAGAGAAATAATCGTAGGAGAAAATTCTAAGATGGTACTGGACTGTGTAATGTACCCCACCGTGTATGCGGGCAATAGGGGGCTATCGATATTGGACGCCGTCTGCAAGGCAATTACTGCCCCCATGAAGGTGGACATCAATGCCACTATGGGAATAGAATTAATTCCAATCTTCTCGATTTCTCCAAACACATTGCGACGAAAAATACCCGCCTTTTCCGGTCTGGAAAAAACCGTCCAAAGCATTAAGATATACTTGCCTATGTTGTGGATCACTTTCATCGCCCGCTAAATTAAGTTATATTTTTTGGTTTGAGGTACGATGTCAACCAACAGAGTATTCACAACAATAAGTGTAATTCTTACAAAGAACTTCAAAATCCTCCCCGACCTAATAATTTTGAATTCTGGTTACTTGTTCCAATTTTTAAGATTACACGATCATTGAACTAAAATTACAGCCAGTTCTAACGCTGATAGGTTTCTTAAAGCGACAGCAAGCGTCACATGCGAAAAATGATCCTCCTCCCAGGAAATCATTTCTTCATTACTATCACCATAACGTTTTCTCGGTTCGGTATTCAAAATAGATAACTGAGTTTTCGTTGTCACGGGTAAGGCATTCGTAAATTCTTTCAATTCATCAGACAAGTTCTGGACTACGGATTTAGGCGTACCGTTTTCTGTGAAAAAATACGCATTAGTCAAGTTAATGTCCTTACCCATGTCTCTGAGCAGATCAAACTCCTGATTATTTTCACCACCGTTGGCCTGAATATGTGCAAGAAGTCCTCGACGGATTTCCCGAATCTTTTGGAGCAAGACTTCCCTTTTTTCGCTAGGCATGGTTGAACTTAACGATGTGTCAGAAGTGAAAGCAGCGAGTTCCATTAAAGAAATATCAGCCTGTATTTCAGTGTGATCCGTCCATTTACTGCTGCGAAGTTGTGTAAGTGCAAACAAGAGTCCTATGGCCACCAAGATCAATACTGAAGAAATGATTGTATTCATTTTCGTTTCTTTTTTTCTAATTCCGCTAAAAAAGAAAAGTGGCAAAAAGACAAAGAAAAGCAAGCCGAGTGAAGAAAGCCATATTACATTAGCACCAGGCCAATGCATGATTTTGAAGAGTGTTGCAAGCGAGATGACGATGCCAAAAACTGTGGCAACTGCGAGTATTATTTTCTCCCGAACAGAACTGGTTTCCTTAGTCTTAAAAATAAAGAGAATTGGAAGGAAAATAAAACATAAGGTTGCTATTGACAGTAGGATTATTGCTGATGCACCTGGCCAGTGCATAATCTTAAAGAATGCTCCGGCAATAAATGTAAACGCGGTGATTCCGGCACTGATAATCATTGTTCTTTTCATGGCATAATAATTTTTAAATCGGATTAATAACTCTGTTTCTTCTTGAATCTCTGAAAGTTCATTCTTATAAAACCGCGTCAATACGCGCTCATAATGACTCCTGAAATGATCGGTGTCATCTAGCTCCTCTTCCAACACACAACAAATGTGATCCAACAGACTGAGACGAAGCTCTTCAATCCTGATCCCTTTTTGTTCGAGGTCCTCAAGGATGTACTGCACCTGTTCTTCTCGAAGAACGATCATGCTATCCAAGATTTGGTTTTAAGTCCAAAAGTATTGTCATCGTGGTGATGAAGTCTGTGAACTCATTTACCTTTTCAGAAGCGATCCTGCGGCCGTCCGATGTGATCGAATAGTATTTTCTGAGACGGTTTCCTACATTGACCACCTCAGTGGTAAGAATCCCCTGTGCCTCGAGCGCATGCAATGTAGGATACAATGCACCTTCTGTCAGTTGAATCTTACCTCCGGTCATCTCCTTCACCTTTTGTGTGAGTTCGTAACCGTACATCCGTTCATTCTCCGAGAGCAACTTTAGGATGATCGTTTTCAACGTGCCCTTGATCAGTTCTGATGAATACATAATGGAAAGTTTATACTAAAGTAACAAATATACATAAGATTATTATGTATATGCTAAAAATATTTGTCAACATATCTAGAAGAGAATAGTAATTCATTTCTTGAAAAGTGCCCATTTTCGGGATAAGTTAGCTTGAATAAATCATTACATCTTCAATGATTCTAGTAACAACATGGCCTTCTTTCATTTCTTTGGATAATTTTGTATTCATGCGAAAACTATTGTTCCTGCTACCCTTGATTTTTTTCGGCTATTCATTCGGTCAAAGCACTCAAGAACCTAAATCGGATTCAATTTCTCCAAAAATCTTCACCATATGTGATTTCTGTGATCAGGATTACTTCAAAAATGAGATTGCTCATTTGCTTTTTGTACGAGACCAACGTTTGGCTGATTTCACGGTCTTATTCCGATATATTCGCACAGGCAGTGGAGGCAATGAATATACGCTTGAATTTGCCGGCCGAGGACCCTACGAGGGAATAAACGTTCTGGAGAAATTTAATTCCACTCCGAACATGTCCGCTGGAGATATCCGTGAAGGATTGCTAACGGCACTGAACAGAGGTAGTTTACATTTTCTCATCAAAAGTCCACTAGCCTCTCAAATCGATTATAAAATCATCGGAAAATCAAATGAGCAAGCTTCAGACTCTGTCAAGGATAAATGGGATTTATGGATATTCAATGTAAATACGAATTTGTTCGGAAACGGTCAAGAATACACCAATAGTTTCAATCTTGGTGCTTCTTTTTCCGCAAACAGAACTTCCGAAAAGAATTTATTCGAAACAGGCTTCTGGTACAACAAGAACAGTTCGGTCTTTAAAATCGAAGGGCAGGAGCCTATTAGATACACGATACTTGAATACGGGGTCTATAGTATGGATGCCGTCTCCTTGGGAAAACATTGGGCCATTGGTTACAATACCGGTTTATATGCTGCCACTGTCTCTAACTTAAAATCCAACCTAATTGTAGCACCAACACTTGAATACAATATTTTCCCTTATTCCGAGGCTACTACAAGACAATTTCGATTCAATTATCAGGTAGGATTCCGTCAATCAAATTATGTAAGTCCGAGCTATCGAAATCACTTATCTGATCTTTTTCTGTCGCAATTCTTTAACATTAGATACCGACTCGTTAAAAACTGGGGTAACATCGGTATGGGTGTTGGCTTACTTCATTTATACGACACGGAACACTTTTACAATCTCAACTTTTCTCCTATGATTTCTTGGAATATCCTCAAAGGTCTCAACTTGAACCTACAGGGGAGTTATTCTATCGTTCGCGATCAGTATTTCCTGAAACTTGAGGACGCTACATCTACCGAAGTCATAACTGGACAAACACAGTTAAAATCCGCTTACAACTTTTTCATTGTTATGGGCATTAACTATTCCTTCGGTTCGATGTACAACAATGTAGTGAATGTCCGTTTCCAAGGGATATATTGATTTTAGATCCAAACCTTTCATTGCCGTACTTGTTCTTATAGAAAACTCATGGCTTTACGACGCATAGATCGCCCGGAAATAGAGAAAATGGAACGTGTTCCGCGGCTTAATTTGATCAATAGTTGCACCGGCTATAAATCGGCCAATCTCATTGCAACGATTTCCAACGAAGGACGTACAAATGTAGCGGTGTTCTCGAGTATCACACATCTGGGAAGTGATCCGGCCTTGATCAGTTTCACACTTCGACCGACAACCGTGCCCCGACACACGTACAAGAACATCAAAGAATATGGGTATTTTTCTGTCAATCATATTACAGCGGAACAGATTGCGGATGCTCACCACACTTCTGCCGCCTATCCTGAAGAGATCAGTGAATTCGACCAAACAAAGCTAGAACCCATTTATCATAATGATTGTCCTGTGCCTTTTGTGAAAGGAAGTCCCGTAAAGTTGTTGTGCAAGTACATGAACGAATACCTGATTCAGGAAAACGGATGCCTACTCGTCGTAGCGTCTATTGAAGCGATTTTTTATGAAGAGCAACTACTCACTTCCGACCACTGGCTTCAACTTGATAAAGGAAAGGTTGTTGCGATCAACGGCTTGGATGGATATGCCTTGCCAGAATTGTTGGAACGGTTTGCGTTTGCGAGACCTGTGACATAGTCACGAAGTGAAAACGACGAGTTTCAATACACATTTCTTAATTCAGATTTCCTAACTGTTCAATGCAAAATTATTGTTTCCATACAATGTATCTGTGCATTCAATATTTATTGACTGACCCGGCTGCGCAATATATTGAACTATATTAGTCACTGATAAATCCTCATTTTCAATCATCTTTATCAATATTTCAGTGCACTCAAATGAAATTTGTAATTGATTCAACTGTTGTCTAAGTTTTTCAATGTTCTCACCTAACTTATCTAAATCAGTAAAGTCAATGTCATCCATTCGTACGTTTAACGTAAAAGTATCGGCAATAACCACTATAGAATCATCACCATGAACCGTGAACAAAGACGGAGCATTTTGATAACTCTCGTACATTTTATCGAAATCAAGAAGGATTTGATTGAAATTTTGAATTGGTTTGAACTCACTGGTTCTCATTTGGTATACTCCCCCCTCCTCCAGTCCATTAAAAAGAATTTTACTCATTTTAATTAATTTAATTATTTATAATGTTCAGCAATCCAAACAAATGGTAATGTTCTGAATTTTTCAATATAGAGTGGAATGTTTTCCCGAAACGAATTTTGCTTGTTTAGGCGTTTCAAGTATTCATTTCATATTCAGTATTACCATATTCTAGATCAGTTATCTGAATGGTAATGGTTTGTCCTGGCAAAGCTAAAAACTCTATAAAATCAGCGGCATATAACTCTTCCACGTGTTTCGTCATAAATTCAATTGCAGTTTCCGAATTTCCATTTGACTTCATGAAGTTTGTCATGCCTTCTAGATCTGCCTCATCCATAAAAGTGTGCGACATAATAGATTCATTAACAACAAGAATAATCCCATCGTTCGATTCATGAGCTAGCCAGAATAATTTATCCCCTTGTGGTTTATCAGGAAATGGTTCATAACATGATTCAAATTCATTCAAAATTTCTTGATAATTGTTAACAGGCTTGAATATACTGGAACGAGTTGTTGTTACAGATGCGTCATCCATTCCTGAGTAAATAAAAGTTTCCATGTGTTTGTGTTTTAAGGGTTATGGTTAAAATTAAAAACAATTATGTTGATCAAAGATTTTGACATTAAAAAATATATTTGAGGCAATTCACATCACCCCAATCCCTTTAACTCCAAAATGGATAGATGCATCAACAATAAGTAAGTATTATCCTTAATACGTCCTTCCAAAAAAGTTAATGCAAATATTCCCATTGACTTGGTTAGTAAAATAGCGTCCGCACCTTGATAATCCGGACGATAATTAAAAACGAACAGTGCCAATTTGCAAATGTTAATATTTCATTTCTTGATTCAATTCGGGACAATACAAAAGATCAGGTATATCAATACGTAACTTACATATCGGAAGTTTGAGTGATTTATATTCTACAAAACGATGCGGAGGTTCAATAATTTCAGCTTCGATCATGGAATCCATAATTCCAATAAGTTTCTTGAAGTTGTAAACCGCAATCTCTCCTCTTTCAAGTCTTTCATCCAACATAAAAGAGACCATCCCATATGGCATGCCACTTTCCCAAAGGTCAACTCTTAAATTACCATTTTCATAGAGCATTAAATTCGTAATTACATATAAACGTTCCTTTTCTACAGGACTGTAATGATAAAAAATAGCCATGTCAATCGTTCAATTAGAGTTACGGTAGTTTTAAATTACAAAAGATCAGGAATACTCAGTTTAAGGCTTAAATAGAACTGTGATGTCAAATAAAACCATTTAATAGCCATTCTTAATCAGAGATTAAACCATTTTTTTACCCCAACCCCACATTCCAGCTGTCATCCAATACGAGTTTTCCATCGCGTTTTTCGGAGGAACCAGGAATTTGAAAGCCTTTGATGATAGTGGTTTTTCCTTTTTGGATGAGGTCGAGCAGTTGGGCTTCGCTGAGTGTTTTGCCGAGGAGCTCAAACGGAATCTTGAAGCCGCATTCTTTGAAATTGGAGCACCCCACGGCTGTTTTTCCTTTCATCAACTTTGCTGACTTGCATTTGGGACAATCTAAGGTTTCCAAGGCAGGTTTTTCTTTTGGTATCCGAGGTACACGTTCTTTTTTTGGAACTTCGGGAGCTGAAACAGGTTCCACCTGAATGCGTCTGTGGGTGTTGAAAATGACCTCATCCGTTAACTCACGTACCATCTGAAACAACTCTTGTTTAAATACGTCCGGCTGGTATTCTCCTTTCTCGATCAAACGCAGTTTGCGTTCCCAGTTGCCTGTCAGCTCCGGGCTCTTCAACAACTCATTCTGGATGGTATCGATAAGATCTATCCCCGTTTGCGTTGCTAGGATATTCTTCCGATTCTTTTCAATGTATCTTCTGCGGAAAAGCGTTTCGATAATATTCGCTCGCGTCGATGGTCGACCGATACCATTGTCTTTCATCAACTCACGCATCTCTTCGTCTTCCACTTGCTTCCCTGCGGTTTCCATCGCCCGAAGTAAAGTTGCCTCGGTATAGGGTTTTGGAGGAGATGTTTTTCCTTTGTGAATAAAAGGCTCATGCGGACCTTTTTCGCCTTCGGTGAAGGTAGGAAGCACCCGTTCTTCTTCAGTAATTCCTCCCCCTCGCTCCCCCTCTTGAGGGGGAAGTTGTCCTTGCTCTTTGTTCTTTGCTCCTTGTTCTTCATAGACAACCCGCCATCCCGGCTCCAGAATCTGCTTTCCGGTGGCTTTGAACTCGAGCTTGTCTACTTTACCAAGCACGGTCGTATTGGAAACCTTACACTCCGGATAGAACACCGCGATAAACCGTTTGGCGATCAGGTCATAGATCTGGTTTTCGGAAGGCGTAATACCACTTGGTTGTACTCCCGTTGGTATGATTGCATGGTGATCCGTCACTTTTTTGTCATCGAATACAGTCTTGGATTTTGGAATCGGCTGCTGTAACAGCGGTTCTGTAAATCGCTTGTAATACTGCATGTTGCGCAGAATTCCTTCGACTTTCGGGTAGATATCTTCGGACAGGTAGGTCGTATCAACGCGTGGATAAGTCACTATCTTTTTTTCATATAAGCTTTGGACATTCTTTAGCGTATCGTCGGCTGAAAAACCGAATTTCTTGTTGGCTTCCACTTGTAGGCCAGTCAAATCAAAGAGTCTCGGATTTCCTTCCTTTCCTTCTTTTTGTTCGAAGGATGTAATTTCAAATTCATGCTGCTTGAGGTATTCCAATCCTTTCGTGGCCTTTTCCTCAGAGGTTAAACGATCGATCTGACAAAGGAATTCCGTGTCGCGGTAGGTAGTTTTCAATTCCCAATATTCCGCCGAAACAAATGCATTGATTTCTTTCTGTCTTTGAACGATCATCGCGAGCGTAGGCGTCTGCACTCTACCAATAGAAAGTGTTGCCTTGCCCTGACCAAATTTCTTCGTAAAGGCCCTTGTGGCATTGATCCCAAGTAACCAATCACCGATGGCACGGGCTGAACCGGCAGCGTAGAGATTATTGTATTGTTCAGCGCTTTTCAGCTTTTTAAATCCTTCCTTGATCGCTTCTTCTGTAAGTGAAGAGATCCAGAGTCTTCGTACCGGTTTGGAGCATTTGGCCTTCAATAATACCCAACGTTGAATGAGCTCTCCCTCCTGCCCGGCATCCCCACAGTTAATTACTTCTGTGCATTTCTGCACCAGTCGTTCAATACAGGAAAATTGCTTTTGGATGCCTGCATCATCTACCACCTTGATCCCAAAATTCTGCGGAATGATCGGTAGATCTTCGAGTTTCCAGTATTTCCAGGACTCTTTGTAATCGTGCGGTTCCTTCAGTGTGCATAAATGCCCAAACGTCCAACTCACCCAATAACCATTCCCTTCCCAGTAGCCGTCCTTTCTGGACTTAGCTCCCAGAATCTCAGCGATGTCTTTCGCTACGGAAGGTTTTTCGGCGATGCAGAGGATCATTTTTTAATGTAATGGCTTACCGTAAAAGACGCTTCATTCTTCTCATCCTTTTCATGATGAAAGAGCTCCGTCACCTTCCATTCACCTTCATTGAATTCCGGAAAAAAAGTGTCGGCGCCATAAACGGCATCTACATGCGTAATGTACATTTCATCCACACACCCTAGCTCCAGCGCCATGCGGTAGATCTCTCCTCCGCCGATGACAAAAAAGTCGCGCTTATCGTTCGCGTAATGCTTTAGACAAGCTTCCAATGAATGAAAAACAATTGCTCCATTGGCAGTAAAATCTGTGTTACGTGTCAGCACCACATTTTCCCTTCCCGGAAGTGGACGAAATCGTTCAGGAATCGAATCCCAATTCTTGCGTCCCATAACAACGATCTGACCAGACGTCGTTTCTTTGAAGAATTTCATGTCCGCAGGCAAGTGCCACATAAGATCGTTGTTCTTTCCGATCCCGCGGTCTTCGTCCATTGCTACGATGAGTTTTATGGTCATACTAGTTTTACTATTATGCTTCAATGGGCATTTTTAAACCATTTCTATTACCGAATGGAGTCTGAATTCAATTTGTGATAATAAACGTAAGAAACAGCCAATACACCCAACACAATTAATGGGAAAAAGGTTTGACCATTGAGTCCGTCGACCACACCATGACTAATGGCTGCGAAAAGAAAGTCAAAGGCAAACCCCGCATAAGCGAATTCTTTTAGTCGTTTTGAAATTTGTGGGATAACCAAAATCAAAACTCCTAAAACTTTAAAAATAACCAGCGTGTTTCCAAAATATTCAGGATACCCCAAATGCCTGATACCTTCTTTAGCCAGTTCAGTTTGTGATGTCAATGCCGGCATAAGCCCTTCAAGAAGTGCGATGATCGTAGTTGCAGTCCAGAAGATTATTTTTTCTTTTTTCATTTTTGCTGTGTTTAAAATTTCATTCTTTTTCACAATTTATTTGACGGACATCGTTTCTTCGATTTTTTCAAATGGCCTCTTTTAGAATTTTGAAAGATTCAAACCATTTCCTGAAGTATCCATCTTTTTTTTTGCCGTCGTCCTTCGACTTTAGCCCTATCCTCCACACTTCGAACAGCTCAGTGCCTCGCCTAAGTCACCCTCTCGAGGGGGAAAACATCCTTGTTCTTTGCTCCTTAATCCTTGTTCTAAACAGCCACAGCCCCCTTAATATGCGGGTGTGGATCATAGCCTACCAACTCAAAATCTTCATAAGTGAATCCAAAAATATCCTTCACTTTTGGGTTGATCTTCATCGTTGGCAATGGTCGGCAATCTCTTGAAAGCTGCAATTCTACTTGCTCCAGGTGATTACTGTAGATATGGGCATCACCAAAGGTATGTACAAAATCTCCCGGCTCCAGATCACAGACTTGCGCTAACATCATTGTCAACAAGGCATATGATGCGATATTGAATGGCACCCCAAGGAAGGTGTCCGCACTACGTTGATAGAGTTGGCAACTTAACTTTCCATCCGCAACATAAAACTGGAACAAGGTATGACAAGGCGGCAAAGCCACTCGAATCCGGATTGTGTTTCAGAGAGTGTACCAACTTCGTGATCTGATCGATCGTTCCTCCATGTCCATCCGGCCAACTGCGCCATTGATGACCATAGACCGGACCCAAGTTTCCATTCTCATCGGCCCATTCGTCCCAGATGGAAACGTTGTTGTCCTTCAAGTATTTAATATTGGTATCGCCCTGTAGAAACCAAAGCAGCTCGATGATGATCGATCGAAGGTGCAATTTCTTAGTCGTCACAACCGGAAATCCTTCAGAGAGATCAAAGCGCATCTGGTAACCAAACGTCGAGATAGTCCCTGTTCCGGTGCGATCTTCTTTCCTTGTTCCGTTCTCTAGAATATGTCTGAGAAGGTCGTGGTATTGCTTCATTTTGTTGATTGTTTGCAATCCCGAAATTACGAAAAACAGCTACTTAAGAGCTTTGGAAGTTTTCAAGAAAACAAATGAATTATCAACTTAAAGCGTATGGAATATTCCGTTTTCTTAAGTTCATCAAAAGCAACGTCAAAAGCAAGAAGAACCAACTAAATCCACTGACCCACAAGCTCTTTCTCCAGTTCGGCGCATCGAAGCTGAATATCACTTTTCCTTTAACATGTGGTGGTATTTCGATTGCCATAAAAGCTTGGTTGGCTAGAAGAATGTGTAGTGGTTTACCATTCAGCCTTGCAGACCATCCTTTGTGAAAATTCTGATTCAAGATGATCAAATCTGATTGCGTACTACGGTTGTCTACCATCGTTGAAAACTGATTGAATCCAATTGTCGGATTCGAGATTCGTAGCGTATCTTTATTGATTTTAAAAGGCATACATGAAGTAGAAGTGCCTACCGCATCCAAATGCGTTAAGCAGTTTGGACGTTTGATCGTATCTTTTTTCAGGTTGATTCGTTCTGCGACTTCATAAAATAATGGATTCTGTTTGGCAAAATCCAATCCGCCATTTTTCTCAACAAGATTAAATCCTTTAAACTGTGTTTGGTTGTGTCCGTCAAATGAAAGCGATTTAAAATAAGTTGCTGTGTTACGCCATAATCCCATCATTTTTGGTTCGTAATTTTCAATTAAAAAAGCATACGGAACCGTAGCTGACTGTTGATCGACAGACCATGGCAATGCCTGAAAATACGCTTCGTAATCACTTCGCTTATATGGATAATGTACCGTCGCAGGCAAAGTAACCTGGCTATATAGCAGCAAGTCTAAAGCAATCAAACCGATCAACCAAGGAAACGGCTTCGTTCTCCGTATTAACCAAACTGTTGCCAGACACATAGGCAACACCAGCAAGGTATTCAGCAGAAAATATGACTTCAGATAATGAGGTTTCCAATCTTCAAAAGGCTGATGCCAGGAAAATAATTCCTTAATATCTTGCCAATGAGGCTTAAATACGCTCCAAAGAAGAACAGATAAGGTTAACCCAGCAAATGAAAAAAGAATCGTTCGAAAGAGCAGATTCCTTCGATCTTTCATCCATTGCTCAAGTCCAATTGACGCCAATAAAATCAAACAAAGGATTAAATGAGCTCTGAACAACGAAGGATGGCGAAACAGTCCGAAGCCAGGAATCTCATAGATCAGACGATATATTGGCGTACTACCACCAGCACAAACAAGAGCAAAAACCACTGTTCCAATCCACAACACTGCAATCTTTTTGTCCTTAAAAAATTTCAAGCTAAACAGTGCAAAAAGAAAAGGCAACCAACCGAAATAAGCACTTCTCATCGTCAGATCTGTCGTCCGGAACCATTGGGAATCAGCAAGAGTGGGATAGGGAAACAGAAAAGAAAACCACGATCTGAAGTCGAATGGATTCTGAAGTAAATACGGTCCGTATTCCAATTGATTTGCCCTTCCGAAATAGGGCAGAAAATCGAGCACAGAAATAATGTATGGAAACAGTAGTAAAATGAGCATAAGTCCTAAGAGTGGAAATTGCCAGCACCATCTTCTCAACAAACTATTGGTCTCATTTTTTCGATGTAACCAGAAATATAACACTGTTAAGCCAACTAATAGGTATATGAGTATGATGGTGAAAGCAGGACTGGCAACGGTTGCCTCAAGAGCTATGTACAGTGCTGAAAGAAATATTTGCCTCAAAGAACCATCCTTCAAAAGCATCCAAAAATGAAAAAGAATGAATGGCAAAAAAGCTGCACCTGCCACGAAAATCATGATCTGAGCAGTGCCGAGCATAAATCCTGAAAGCCCAAAACACAGGCCTGCCAAAAATTTTGCCCAACGCGATGTAACGAATAATTGCGAGAGCTTGTACGCACCTAATGCACCTAATACGACATAGGTCAATAATTCGATCACAAGTGAGGTCGGCGAATATCCCCCACTCCAAATTAGCAGTTGCACGAATGGATTATACATCCCGTTTTGCATATCGGAATATGCAGGATACCCCATGTGCTGAAAAGGATTCCATAACGGCAAATGGCCATTGTGTTCAGACCAGCTTACAAAATAACGATACGGCAGGTAACAATCAATGTTATCCCATTTTGGAACATACTGAAACGTTGAAATAGGCCACCATGCAATTAGGACCAACGCAACTAATAGGAGTTGATCTTTGTGTTTTCTGAGGATGGAACTCAAATACTGCATTAACGAGAACTAAGTTAACCAAAACTGATGATGTTGACTATCCCCTCCAAAACATGTACATTTGCTTGAGTGAAAAAATGGAGTGTCATAGTACTACTTTTTATGCAAGGTTCGTTGTGGGCTCAAAAACCTCTCGAGCTCAAGCGAAAATACTTTGGAACATATGCCGGAGATATTTCTTCCTTTCAGCTTGACTCTGGAAAAGAACTCTTGGAGGTTGATTTCACAGAAATCAAGATTACTCTATCAGATTCGGCCATCGATTTTTTTATAGGCAAAAATCATTTAATAGGCACATACGCGGTTCTTTTCGAGGCTAAAACGTATTACCTTCTGGACTGCAGGATTGAAAATCAGCTCGCAGGAGAGCGTATTGTGGTGTACAAAAAAGGGAAAA
>JAJTDX010000115.1 GCA_021298235.1 Cryomorphaceae bacterium
TGCTACCAAGTGCTTGAACTTCTCACGTCTCGAATTGAAGAGGCGCACCTGTTCACCAACCAGACAGGCAACTATGAACCGCGATTCGACTCCCGTTACCCGTGCTGCTGAGTCGATCCATTTCTTGTCTTTGGCAACTGCTTCCTTGAAGTGCTTCCATTCATAGATGTTCATCCACTCATAGACACTTAGACCGGTCGTCTTGTTGTTTTTCTTGTTCATGTTCGAACGCATCTTCTGCACAGCGCGTCGGTATTTTCCATTTTTCATCAGTCGAAGATCCACCGCATCGAGCATCTGCAGTGCCAGTTTTTCACTCTGTGTTTTGTTGTAGGCGATCAACACTTGTTGGGCATTCTGCGGATAGAATTCATTGAGCAGGATCACGCGGTTCATCATCTCTAAACGGTGTTTCTGCATCGAAACGCTGTCCACCTTAAAGTTCTGATTGTACTTATCGTGCATATCCTGGAAATAGCGGTTGTTGGCATCGACCATGCCCGCATCATTGGTCCAGTTAAGGCGCATTGCAACATAGGTTGCCACAAGAAAAAAACCGTAAATGGCAAAGCCATACAATAAAATGGTGTAAGGGATCCTGAACCACTTACTTTTAAATATCTTCCGCATCAAAAATTAAATGTCTGAGGAATTTTAACGGAAACTTTTTCAGAAAGTTTCGGCATTTCTCAATTCTCAATTGGGAGGACAGATCAGAAAGTTGTTAGTAAAAACATACTTAACTCTTCAGATGGATTCGGTTAGAGGCTATTCTTACCAAAATTATCGAATTCACACTATTAAAACACCAATTCAGTAAACCGAATCACTAATCTTTTTCAAGAAAGGTGATTTGCCTGGTTAAGATAGAGAATCAAAAATAGGATTGCGGGTGCCAGATAGAAAAATTGCAGGATTCCAACAGGGATACCAATGATTGAAAAGAAACAAAAAATGGCGAATACGGTTGTCAATGCGATGTACAAAATGGATGAGATTAGGTAGACAACTAAGCCTGCTTTTTTGCGACTCAACATTAAGATTGCGCCAACAATCGAACCGATGCATGACATGAATTCTAAAAAATAAACCAGATTTATAAACAGAATACCACTTTCGCTCCTTGTATCATTTGAATCGACCAAGATAAAATAGGTGATGAGTCCTTTCAGTAGAATGAAAACGCTTCCAATAAGTGTCAGAATACAAAGGACATTTAAGGAGGAGGAAGGTCGTTTTATTCCTTGTTGATCGATCATTTTTTAGCGCAAATGATGGTAAAAAATCTTTTGAATTCAGGTGAAAATACGAATTTCAGGCGAATAGTTGAAAAGTAGGGAGTTTGGTTGAATGCGATCAGGTAACGAGCATTTTTTTTCTGGCAGATTGATTATCTTCCATACACGTTGACCATTAGTCCCAGCCAATGTCTATGTGCTGATCCTGTTCCATAGTCTTAAGCTCCTCCCAGGACTTTTGTCGGTTGTAGATCTCCACTGTGCCGTCATCATAAACGAGGAAAATGGGTGCCGTAGATTGAAAAACGTAACCTGATAATGAATAAGCATGCACACAGGGAGCATTGACTGCCGGGTTCAACATAAAAGATGGCGGTTGCATACGATGTCCCTTCATGCCATAGTCGATTTCCAGTTGACTATGCGGAGAATAACTGATCTGTCCATAAGTATACCAATAACTGAATGTTCGGTAAACAAAGTTCATGGAGTAGATATTCTTGTTCTGATACGTCGCCACAAAGTAATTTCCTTGCAGTTTCCAGTCCCTTGGGAAATTCCAGCCCAGTGAGTCGAACACATGGATCAGGCGTTTGGTGTTTTCATGACTAAAATCGCCACTGGATAAATTTCCATGTTGTAAAACGGGAAGGGTAAAGGTGAATTCAGGGTGTTTACTTGGCACTGTTTCTAAGGGAAAATCGATAGCAAGATCGTGCTTTACCCATTCATCATGCAGCCATAATATGGATTGAGCAATGCTGTCCAATCGATCTTCGGTGATCATATCTGCCGATGTTTCGGAGAACAATTCCCGGATGAGGATTTCTCTGGCTATGCTGTAAAATGCTTGTTGCTCGTCTTCTTTGAGGTCTGAGAGTTTGCGTTTCGGTGGATGGATCGATTCTTTGGTTTCAAGTACCGGGCACCCATTGTTGTACTCAACAGAAAAAAGGATCGAGCCGTTCGGCGTGTATACCCTGCATACACCGTGTCTCAAACCGTATAGGTAGGTCATATCTTCCAACACATTTCCAAGGCTGTCAAACAATTGAAAGTTACCACTCAGTTTACCATCAAGATAAAAGGCGGAACGTTGTTTTTTGCCATTTGGAAAGTAAAGCTCTTCAATGAGTTGATTGCTTTCGTATTCGCGATACTCTGATAGAATTCCGGAAGGGTAGTAGTTTAACGCAGTGATCTTTCCGTTACTGATCGCATTGTCATGGGTGCGCTCGTTTTTTAATACCCCATTCGGGTACCATTCTTTGTATGAACTGATGTTGAACTGATTATCCTTCCTGTTTGTAGAGAGTATTTTGAGAGTGCCGTTCTCATAGTGTTCGATAACCAACGTATCGGCGCTTGCCGATTTATTGTAGCAGCGTTTTAAGATGCCATTGGGATACCATTCTTTTTTAATTCCCTTGTACCGCTGGTAATAACTCAGGTCTTCTTCCAACATCGGTGTACCGTCGTCGTACCAGACTTTCTCTTTTCCGGTTCCGTACCTGTCGACCGCATACTCTTTTATAAGGATACCTTTGTCGTTCCAGAATTTTGAAGTACTGGATTGAAAAGGGTTACTGGCCGTAGAATCATAGATCTCGAGGTACCATTGCTTTCCATTTGGATGCCAACCTTTCCAGGTACCAACTGAAACATCATTCTTGAAATATTTTTCTTCACTCAACTCCCCGGTATAATGATAATTCTGGAATTTTCCGTTGGCTTTTCCGTTGACATATTGACCCTTAATATGAAGTTTTCCGTTGTCATAGTATTGTGCAAAAGGCCCTGACCTTGAAACGTCACCACCATAATCGTTCACAATGAATGTGTGTGATACACGCGATAACAATTTTCCATTGTCATGATACAATTCTTCGATACCGACCGGAACGCTTAAATATGTATAACCATCATCGTCGATTGTGTGAGGCGGGTAGTTCTTTTTACTGTGTTCCTCCAGTTCTGTTTCTTTTACCCAGCCATAGTGCTTTACAGACCGCAATTTCCCGTTCGGAAAAAACTCCATTGTCTTTTGACAGCGGCGTCCCGAACGATTATAATAAAATATCCAATTTTGTTTGATTTGGCCATTTTCCTGATATTCGGTTAACTCAGAAATGATGGAATCTTTCGGATTCCCATCCAATTTGTAGCGAATACGTTTCTTCAGGTCGGCATAGTTCAGTTCTTCTTCGATGAGATGACCATCTTTGAAAATACGTTTTTCGTACAATTGACCGTTCATAGATTGTTCACATACCCCTTCCATTTTGGTCCGCATGTCTGACTGATAATATGTGCTGAATAGGTAATGTCCACCTTTTTTGTTGTAGTAATTGAAGGTGCAATTCTGCGAGAAAGCAAGGGAAGTAACCAATATAAAAAACAGCGTGAGATTTTTCATGTTGCTTGATACACTCTTAGTGCTATTTCGATCAATATGGGATTGCAAAAGATCCATCAATAAATTTACAATTTACAATTGATAATTGTCATGGTCAATCCTTGTACATGTTTGGATGCCCAATAACAGGAATGTATTTCATGTCTTCCCACTTCATGTGACAATTACGAAACTCCACCGTGCCGTCGTCATACACCAGGAAGGAAGCGACTCCATTGGACGAATACCCGGGAACATTGAAACTTTGTACACACGGAGAACCCGACGGAGTGCCAAATTGAACCGACCGTTCTGCTTCGGTTCTCCATCGTAAACCGTAATCGATCACAGTTTGACCTATTGGTCCAAAATCAACTTGACCCCGTTGGTACCAGTATTGGAAAATGCGGTTTAAAAAATAATGATTGTAAATGTTTCCGTTGCTGAAGGTGGCTATTTGATCAGTCCCGGTTAATTTCCAGTCAGTAGGAAATACCCAGCCGAGTGAATCGAATACATGCAATAAAATCTGTGTATTGGGATGACTTAGATCGCCCGTACTCAAGGAACCGTATTCAGCTGCAGGAAGTACAAAGGTGAATTTTGGAGCAACGATATTTTCATTTTGAAAAGGAAACGGATCCTTTGGTAAATGAGAGTTCCATTCATCGTACAAGTACAACAATTGCTGAGCGGTGGAATCGATCCGTTCCTTCGGGATCATTTCCGTTTTGCCATATGCGTTCAAGTTCATTATATGCAGTTGTATGGCAGTTCGGATGATCATATCGGAAAGTTGATCATCAAGTTCCTTAATGTTTCTTTTTGGCAGGTTGACCGTTTTTTTCTGAGCATGATCCGGACAGCCGTTTAGATAATTCATCCGATGGATGACTTTACCCAAAGAATCAAATGTGGTACAGGTCCCGTTGCGAAGTCCATTTGTGTAAGAGGATTCTTCCCGTAATTGCCCCAGGCTATCATAAAAAAGATAGTTGCCTTCTATTAAGTTATTAAGGTAATGGATCTCCCGTTTCTTCTGATCATTCCGGTAGTAAGACGTCTCCTGTATCGTCTTTCCATCATAGATCATCAAAGAACTTAGTTTCCCGTTCGGATAATATTCCCTTCGTTCACTTTTAGGCTCCTTAGCATTGCGTTGGGCGATCACATGGATCTTCAGAATGCCACCCGGATACCATTCTTTTTCTTCATAAACGGAATTTGGATCCTCCATTTTGTTCACAGTCAGTTTGTATCGCGAACCATTTTCAAAATTGATGATCAACACGGTGTCTGCTTTTGGCGATTTATCCTGATAACGGATCAGAAGCCCTTGTTGGGTCCAGTCCCAGCGTTCACCGTCATAGCGTTGAAAATGGATGATATCCTCATGCATCATGGGTTTTCCGTCATCATAGCAGATCTTTTCATATCCTTTTCCGTCTCGGTCGATGATCCGTTCTTTCACGAGAACTCCATTCTCGTTCCACCACTTCAGAAACGAAGGATTGAAAGGATCCCTTGACAGCGAATCGTAGAACTCCAGGTACTTGGTTTTACCGTTCGAATACCAGCCTTTCCATGTTCCCACATGTATATCTCGATGGAAGTACTTCTCTTCGCTAATTTCTCCGGTCGGATAGTAATTGAGGAATTTGCCTTCTGCTTTTCCTTCCTTAAATTGACCTTTGACATGGAGTTGTCCATTGTCAAAATACTTCATCATCGGACCTTCCTTTGAAACTTCATCTGGGTAATTGGTGATCACGAATCGGTGGTAATTGATCGATGCCAGTTTACCGTTGCTGTGATAAGCGATATCTTCACCAAAAGGAACACTCATGGATGTGTAGCCTTCTTCATCGATCGTGTGCGGCGGATTATTTGGTCGAAGGTACTGATCGATCTCCGAATCCTTCACCCAGGCTCTGTGTGTGATATAGTGCTCTTTTCCATTTACACCATATTGGATCGTTTTCTGGCAACGTCGTTTCTCCTTGTTCTCATAGAAGATCCATTTTTCAGTTAGCGTTCCTTTTTCAGTATATATGATAAGAACAGATATGATCGAATCTTTTGGGTTGCTATCAAGTTTGTATCGAACTCTCGGAATTAGGTCAACATGATTCAATTCTTCTTCAATGATTCTACCTTTGCTGAAAACACGTCTCTCATATAATTTCCCATTGATGAATGACTCACAAACGCCTTCGCGGCGCGTCATCATATCGCTCTCGTAATAGGTGCTGAACAAATAATGACCACCTTTTTTGTTGTGGTAATTGAAGGTGCAA
>JAJTDX010000116.1 GCA_021298235.1 Cryomorphaceae bacterium
CCTCTGTTAAATTGAAATGGGATAAATGATGAGAATGATGCAGTGCGTTGAGAATTAAGACCTCTGTTCCGATAACTTTTTCGGCTTCCCGATCGGAAATTGTTTTCGCATCCGTGATATAGGTTAACCCACCTATACGAAAGCCATACACTGGCATTTTGTAATGCATTACTTCAATTGGAAGAATTTCTACTTCAGGGGTCACATTGAAGGGCTCATTGATAATCGTGTGGAGCTTCAATTCAGGAATTCCGGGATACCGTTCATTCGAAAACACATAATGGAATTCACGCTTCAGTGCTGCCCCTACCCTTTCTGTGCAAAATACATCCATGGCTTTCCCCTGTCTGTAATTAAATGCACGCACATCGTCGAGTCCTGCGACATGATCCTTGTGTTCATGTGTAAAAAGGATGGCATCCAACTGTTTCACTCCCGCTCGCAACATCTGTTGCCGAAAATCAGGGCCAGTGTCTATCACGATCTTTCGACCTTCAACCTCAATCAGAATACTGCTTCGGAGTCGATTATCTCTCTCATCCCGTGATGTACAAACAGTACAATCGCATGCGATTACAGGAACACCCTGAGAAGTGCCAGAACCGAGTATGGTCGCACTGATTTTCACACTTAACTTTTTGTTCTGTATAATTTAACCAAAAAAACAACCCATCCTGCAATCATCAGCGCTCCTCCAACAGGTGTCACGGGACCAAGAATTCGAATATTTACGGATAAAAGCTCACTAATTGAGATTAAATATATGGAGCCGGAAAAGAACAGCGTTCCGGTTAGGATCAATCTATATACCCACTTCATGCAAAACGCAATACGGTCCTCACAAAAGCCCAAAACCAATAGAGACAAGGAGCTATACCATTGATACCGAACACCAACTTCGAAGGTCTGAAGACGCTCAACACTGATAAGATTCTTTAATCCATGCGCTGCAAATGCTCCCAAGACAATAGAGAGTACGAGTATCAAGGAAGCTGTTAAAACTATTTTTCTATTCATTTTGGTTTAATGAGAGTGTGAATTCAAAAACTTCCTTCCAGCCGGCCCACTTACCATACCCACCGATCGTTTCATTGTGCCAAACAAAGACAAAATCACCTCCAAATGTTTTAACCTCATCAACCAAACGATGTATAATTTCTTTAGCCTCTTCTGGTTTCAACTTCATGTAATCATGGAGGGTTCCGTCCATATATGCGAATGGATGCAGGGTAAGTTTTGACACACGATTAAATTCCAGATCAAACCATAAATGTGGCCGAGCTGTTCCGGATCTGAATCCATAATAATCGGGATAGCCCATTGAATAGTCGTGCCTGATCTCTGCAGTTTCGAGATGCTGTAAGGTGTAAGGCAGTTGAAGTTTTAAAAAATGTTGACGGCTGTGGTCCACATCTATCTCGATGATATCCTCCAAGCGTTCCTTTTCGAGGTTCAGGAAAAATTCATAGCTGTTCGACTTGTAGCTCGGATGAATTCCAATTTTAAATTCTTTGGAAAGCTTTTTAATCAGCCTCCGATGCTTTTTATTCTTAAAAGAAACATTCCGATCGAATTTCGTAAAATCTCCTAACAACCAGAAAAGTACAGGTTCAAATCCCCTTAATTTTAATTCGAGAATTTGATCGTATGTATCGTAGGGATCTTTCTGACCGCCATATATAACTTGTTCACGCTCAAGTATTCGTTGTGCCCTCCCCTTTAAAATATCTTTTGAGATAGCTAACCAGTGTCGCACACCTCCTTTTAGCTTATATGCATACGCATTGTCAATGTCAAACGTAGGTAACATGCGGAAATTCGGCCGTTTGTGGCCCAACGCATTTCCGTTGCTCTCATTTAAGAAACGAATTAAAGCCTCTGCCCATCGGTCGCACACAACCTTATCCAACCAGCTAAAGCGGTACAAAACACTGTTCGTAGCAGGAAATCTACCGTGCTTATCTAAAATTTTGGAGTTGTATTCCTCCATTCTGCTCAAAATATAGAAGACAGCCCCCAGGGGATCCATCTTTCCATTGATCGCCAAACATTCTTCTTGGCAAAAAATACCCTTGTCTATCCCGTATACCTGCGTTCCTTCATCGAAAAGGATCGGTGAAGGAATAATTTGAGCAATGCCTTCTAGTTTGTCAGAGGAATAATTCAATCTTGGGCCGGTGTGATTCTGGAAAGACGAAATATCCGATGTTGTAACATACTCAATTTCTCGTTCACTCAATACAAAATCGAGTATATACTTTAATCGCTCAGAGCTTTTATGAACAAAAATGAGCAACATTCTCAGAGGTCCTGAAGTATTGTTTCACAAATAAAACCTGCGGCATTCCCATCTCCATAAAATTCAGGAAAAGTAAAATCCGTTTTACGCATCAATGCATCAAAGGAAAAAAGTATACGTTCCTTGGAGTGATCGGCCAAAAGCGCATTCCCATTAGTAACCAATTCAACCCACTCTGTTTGAGGACGCAAAATAAGACATGGTTTTTTGAAAAAGAAGGCCTCTTTCTGTAGACCACCACTATCTGTAATGATCATACGGGCATTCTTTTCCAAGGCAATGATGTCCAAAAAGCCTGCCGGTGGAATAATTTTTATATTCGGAACATTCATCAGAGTTTGATACAGCTCAGATGATAATTTTTCTTTTAGCTTTCCTGATGTTCGCGGATGAATAGGCAACACGATGGTCAAACCTGAATTTTCCTGAATGGCCAGAAGGGCACTGAAAATTTCTTCCAGGTGTTCTGCAACGTCTGTATTCGAATCGCGATGTATGGTCACAAGCACATAGGAATCTTTTTCCAATCCAAGTTTCTCAATAATTTGAGAACGATTTTCAGAAACCTTTGAGAAATGCATGCTGTTGTCATACATGATGTCTCCACAATGATAAAACTTAGGGTGATCAGGTGTTGCTTTGCCACTTTGTCCTGGATCAAATCCTTCTTTTAGAAGATTTTGTATAGCGCTCTCCGTTGGACAAAACAGTAACGTAGACATGTGATCGCAAGCAATTCGGTTGATCTCTTCAGGCATCTGCTTATTAAAACTTCTCAATCCAGCTTCAATATGTATTACAGGAACATGAAGTTTTGCTGCAGCCAATGCTCCGGCAATTGTGGAGTTGGTATCTCCATACACTAAAACTGCATCAGGTCTTTCGCTTAAAATCAATTCTTCAATGCCCTCCAACATCCGCGCCGTCTGCACTCCGTGAGAGCCACTGCCAACACTTAGATTGTACTGTGGTTTGGGAATACCGAGCTCTTCAAAGAAAACTGCCGACATATTCTCATCGTAATGTTGACCTGTATGCACGATGATTTCCTCCAGTTTTTCCGAACGTTTTTGAACAGCCCTAGAAACGGCAGAGGCCTTAATGATTTGAGGCCGCGCCCCAACGATAGTCAGTATCTTTTTTTTCACTCTCCGGGATTAGGGAATCAAGCCTTCATCGGCGAAGCTAAAATAACCATTATCACAGAAAATCAAGTGGTCAAGGACAGGTAAATCGATGTATTTTCCGAAACGAGAGATTTTTTCCGTCAAAGCTATGTCCGATTGACTTGGCTTTACTTGACCACTGGGATGATTGTGCACCAATATGAGTGCACTGGCTTTGTCGTTCAGGGCATGTTTAAAAATCAATTTACCATCAGCGATCGTTCCTGAAGTTCCCCCTACAGATGTCTGTCGAATTGAAAGAATATGATTTGACCTATTTAATCCAATTACATGAAACTCTTCATGTGACAAATCCGCTAATTTTGGCTTCATCACCTTGTAAACATCAGCTGAGGACGTAATCTTGGGTTGTTCCTTCTTCGAAAAACGCTGCCTTCTTCTTCCCAACTCAAGTGCGGCCATCAAGGTTACAGCTTTTGCATCTCCTATTCCTTTGATCTTTTTAAAATCCGCTAATTCGTATCGACTTAAATCCTGAAGGTCATTGTTGACATGTTGAAGCAATGCTCTTGAGAGTTCAATTGCTGAGGAATTTTTATTGCCGGTATTGAGTAAAATAGCGATTAATTCAGTGTCAGATACGGCATTTCGGCCTTTCAAAATCATTTTTTCGCGTGGACGGTCATCTTCAGCTAAGGATCTGATAGGAATGTGTTTAGTCATGAATGGTAAGGTTTTTCAACTTGAATTTAAGCATTTTATAAATAAGAATCAAGTTCAAAAAATCGATTTTGTACGGTTATTGACAGTGCGGCTTTCATTAATCCTAAATAGAACCTGAAAATCATGCAATTCTTTCATTTACTTTTGTGGAAACTAGAACAACAGATGCAAAAAATTATTCTTCCTTTCTTAACACTGACGATTCTTTTCAGCAGTTGTGCGCAGAATTCAACCAAAGAAAAAAAAGAAGTACACGTTAAACGAGAGCAACCTAAGGTAGAGGTAACTTTTCAACTTTCAGATTTTTTAAGCGACAACAAAGACCTTGAAAATGCTGCTGAAAAAGTTTTCAAAGAGCTCGACGATACAGCAATTGTTGCTCAGTTGATTATGCCGGCAGTAGGCAGACTTGGACAAACGGATGCAACCATTCAATCATTGATTAAGAAAAGAATGATCGGTGGAGTTTTAATGCTAAACGGTTCCAAAACTGAATTTACCAAATGGATTAAAAATTACGAAACGATCAATGACAGCATCGGTAATTTGCCTTTTTTGTTCAGCGCAGATGCCGAACCATCCCTGTTTAACCGAAAGATCGCGGAGACACCAACCGTTAAGAAAGCGAATGAGATCACTTCAGAGGCAGAAGTTAACGCATGTGCTGAATTGATCGCTAAAGAATTAAATGACATCGGGATCAATTATAATTTCGCCCCGGTTGTAGATGTAGCCACCAATGCAACAGTTGGGTACCGTGGTTTTGGAAACAGTCCCAAAAATCTTATTCCATGGTCAAATTCGTTCATTCAAAACATGCAGTCACACGGAATTATTGCAACTGCCAAACACTTTCCGGGGCATGGCCTTGTTTCGGGAGATACGCACAAATCTCTACAAACCATCAACGGAGAATTGAAAGAAATCTCCAATTATCCTGAGTTGATCAAACAAGGCGTACTCTCCATCATGGTCGCTCACATAGCAGTACAGAACAATGAGAAATACGACACCAAAGGCATGCCTGCCACCACTTCTGAAACCATCGTAACGAAATTACTGCGTGAGGAATATGGCTTCCGGGGGTTGATCGTAACAGATGCTATGAACATGGGAGGTGTTGCGAGTATTCCTCAATGCGAAATGAAAGCAGTGAACGCAGGTTGCGACATTGTACTCATGCCGATAGATGCGCAGAAAGCTCACCGCGACATCCTTAACCAATACCGAAAAGATCCGGAATTCAGAAAAAAGGTTGACGCCTCTGCCAAACGAGTTATCCGAATGAAGATCGCTTTGGGGTTGTTAAAATAAGGCTTAATGCTCTGTAAACCTGTCAACAACAGGTATATTCATCTGTTTCCTAAAAAACTCCAAAGTTTTGTGTGCGTTTTTGTATTCGTTGAACTCGTAAAAATTCACAAATTCTTCCTTAACCTTAAATTTCAATTCATAGGTTAAAGTGGTTTCGTTGTATGGAACTCTCTCCGAGTAACTCACATTCCGTGGCAGCCATCTTCTAACTCTTGTTTTTCTGATTTTTGGAATTAACTCAACCGATTCGATGCAAATCATTTTGCGCCAACTACCGATTCGAAGTCCGAATAGATCAAAGTATTTGCGGTATTCTCTCGAAGCGATTTTGATTTCCAATCCCTCAGTCATTTGGGCAAAAAAAATGCAGAAGACAAAGGACAAAATTGAAAAAGGAAGTGAAACCAAGCCAAACACTGTCGCCAGAAATCCATTGGAACCAGTTTTACCTTCATTGATATCGAAATACGAAGACATTACTTCACTGAGATCTCCGCTGCAACTAACTTCGCTTTTTCAACAAGCTCCTCAACATTTTCTGTTCCGTATGCCAGCGCAACGGCCATTCGGCGGTATGGACGCGTGGAAGGCTTTCCAAAGATTTTAAAATCAGTATTTGA
Organism: Cryomorphaceae bacterium; assembly: GCA_021298235.1. The sequence goes on from JAJTDX010000116.1 coordinate 6,084, forward strand.
ATATTCAGCAGCTTTCTCCAATCCTGAGAATACGGGTTGATCGACACCTTCCGAACTCGCCAGCACCACAGCGCTCGCTCCATTGCGCTCCAGCGTTACCTCGTTCACCGGCAATCCAAGTATGGCCCGTGCATGTAACTCGAATTCCGAAAAATTCTGTGTACCTGCCAGCGTAACCATTCCTGTATCATGCGGGCGAGGGGAAAGCTCAGAGAAATATGCCCCGTCTTTTGTAATGAAGAATTCCACTCCCCAAATTCCTGCACCACCCAATGCCCGGGTAACTTTTCCAGCCATTTCCTGTGCCTCTTTCAAATGTGAAGAATCCATTTTCATGGGTTGCCAGCTCTCCTGATAATCTCCCCTTTCCTGCCGATGTCCGATTGGCGGACAAAACAATGTCTTGCCATTTTTCTGCGTGAGCGTCAACAAGGTAATCTCGTATTCAAAATCAATGAATCCTTCGACAATCACTTCCTTCAGATCTCCTCGCGATCCCTCCATAGCATATTCCCACGCCTTGGAAATATCCTCCTGAGACCTAATTACAGACTGGCCCTTCCCTGAAGAAGACATCAGCGGCTTGACCACACATGGGATGCCTGTAAACAGAATACCCTCCTTCAGTTCCTCCAAACTAGTAGCATATTTATAGGGTGCTGTTCGAACTCCCACCTCCACGGCAGCTAGATCTCGGATTGCTTTTCGATTCATTGTAAAATTGGCTGCTTTTGCGCTTGGCACCACTTGAATTCCCCTATGTTCATACGCGTAAAAGCGCTCGGTACGGATTGCCTCAATTTCCGGTACAATGAGGTCCGGAGAGTGTTTCTCAACAATTCGGTCAAGTGCATCGCCATCCAGCATATTAATCACCTCATGTGCTTGAGCAACCTGCATCGCGGGTGCATCGGGGTAGCTGTCAACTGCGATAACAAATTGACCAAGACGTTGACAAGCAATCACGAATTCTTTCCCGAGCTCGCCAGAACCTAACAGCATTATTTTCTTTCTCATACTACAAAAGTAGAAAAATGAATTCCTTTGGTTCTACAACTTTTTCACTTAATGTTACGTTTATATTAAGAGATTCAGCGATTCTGCTATCTTTAACCCATGGATATTCGCATTCAGCAAGCCCTCGAACAATTGGAACCTATTTCCCTTCTGGAAATGGACAGGGTAAAACTGATGAATCGCGTGGACACGAAATTTGCTTTTTCAAAAGATCAGCTATTAGATATTTTACCAGAGCTTATCCACTCTTATCGAATTTTAGAAATTGAAAACACTCGTTCCCCATTCTACGAAAGTTTGTATTTGGACGACCAGGCGTTCAAGTTTTTCAGAGACCATCATAATGGGAGAACGAATAGATACAAAGTTCGATTCAGGAAATACGTTGATTCCAACTTGACATTCCTCGAGATCAAACATAAAACAAAGGGTAGAACAGACAAAAAACGAGTTAAAGTCGAAGAGATTCCCGATGGGCTGAAGGAAAACCACCTTGACTTTATACGAAATATATTACAGGAGGAGCATCAACTAAATGCTGTGCTGTGGAACTCCTTTCATAGGTTGACTTTGGTTAACAAATATTCCAACGAGCGACTGACACTTGATTTTGACTTGAAGTTCAAATGGGACGATGAATCTGTAAATTTTTCAAACCTTATCATTGCAGAACTAAAGCAGGAAACGGTTGACAGAAGCTCTCCTTTCTTTCAGCTCATGAAATCATTCGGAATTCGGCCATACAGAATGAGTAAATACTGTATTGGTTCAATCGAGCTTTACGGAAATCGATTAAAATTCAACCGCTTTAAACAAAAACTACTTAAACTTAAAAAAATTAACTCACATGCTGCCTGAAATACTATTGCCACTTGCCAAAACATCTGATTCCATGGCCTTGACATGGTTTAGCAATGATGCGTATACCTTGCTCATCCGTTTGGCTGTAAACACTACTTTTCTGACTGTATTAATTCGCTATCTGTACTACCCAAAGACAAAGCGCAAAGATTACCTGTTTACTTATTACCTCATTGGTACCATTACCTTTTTTCTGTGTTTTGGTCTTAAAAAACTTGATATTGATACCGGAATGGGCTTAGGCCTGTTCGCAATATTCGGAATCATTCGCTATCGTACGGATGCCATTGAGATCAAGGAAATGACCTATTTGTTTCTTATCATCGGCATAAGTGTGGTCAATTCACTGGCATCGAACCAAATCAGTATCGCTGAAATGGGCATCATCAATGTTTCTGTGGTTATACTGACGTATGGTTTGGAGAACTTGTGGCTTGTGAAACATGAAACCAGAAAAACGGTGAATTATGAGCGAATCGATCTCATCACTCCGGATAAATATGAAGAAATGAAGGCAGATCTCGAAAAACGTACAGGTATTTCCATCAACCGTGTTGAAATAGGAAAAATTGATTTCCTGAATGACACCGCCCTGCTCCGAATTTACTATTACGCTGACGAACAGGAATTCTCGGATTATTCCGCGCAATAACCCTATCTTTGGGCTTAGATGACTTTCAGAGTACTTCTCTTGCCTTTCTCATGGATCTTTGGTTCAATTGCCTTTCTGAGGAATAAGTGCTTCGATCTGGGAATTTTCAAGTCCTGGAAGATTCCTGTCAAGTCGATTTGTGTGGGCAATCTGAGCACCGGTGGAACAGGTAAAACTCCTCATGTGGCCTACCTTGCGGAAACTCTTTCCACAAACAATAAGGTAGCCATCCTGAGTCGCGGTTATGGCCGAAAAACCTCTGGATTCATTGTCGTTAAAGAGCATCACAAAGCATTTGAAGTTGGCGACGAACCGCTGCTTTACAAAAAGAAATTTGGACAACACATTGTTGTTGCAGTTAGTGAAAACCGCAAGCTCGGAATTCAAGCCCTTCTAGATCAATATCCTGACATTACGTTGATTCTGCTCGAATTTGAGAGAAGGACAGTACGGAAGACACAGGGCCGATCTGATCGTAGTAACCAAATGCCCTCAGGCTTCAGAAACTGATACTAAAAAATGGAGCCAACGCTTGAAATTCGATGAAGAAAAACTCCACTTCTCTGAAATTAGTTACGGACAACCTTTACCGTTCGGACAAGTAAAATCAGATTTCAACCAAGTTCTTTTAATCACTGGAATCGCGGATCCAACGCCCATGGTGAACTATCTGGAAACAAGCTACGAGGTGACTTTACTATCTTTTAGTGATCATCATCAATTTACCTCAAAAGACATACAAAAAATTCACAGGAAATTTGATACTTTTGCACCTGAAAAGGCCATAATTCTTACGACAGAGAAAGATTTTATGCGACTCATTGAACACTCCGATGATTGGAAACTTAATGAGTACCCATGGTATTATCTTCCGATCTCTGTCAAAGTGAAGAATGAAGAACAATTTTTAAAAACTGTACAAACCTATGTTGACTCAATTTAAGCAATCTGTCGATTTCATAAAAAGTAAGACATCCATCCAGCCGACCATCGGAATCATCCTTGGAACAGGATTGGGAGGACTTGTAAAAGAAATCAATGTCATAGATGAGATTCCGTATCAAGACATCCCTAATTTTCCGGTTTCTACCGTTGAAAGTCATTCAGGCAAATTGATTTTCGGCGAGCTGGGCGGAAAGAAAGTAGTTGCAATGCAAGGTCGCTTTCACTATTACGAAGGCTATAACATGCAGCAAGTAACGTTCCCTGTGCGGGTGATGAAATTGCTCGGAATCGAGCGATTGTTTGTTTCAAATGCATCTGGTGGTGTAAATCCGGACTTTAAGGTGGGTGAAATTATGATACAAAACGACCATATCAATCTTTTTCCGGCTCACCCACTCATCGGAAAGAATTTTGATGAGCTCGGTCCTCGATTCCCGGACATGAGTGAACCTTATGACCCTGAAATGATTTCTTTAGCACAGCAAATTGCTGCTGAAAACAACATAAAGGTTTCAGTTGGCACCTACGCAGGATTAACCGGACCAACACTTGAAACTCCAGCGGAGTACAAGTATGTTCGTGTCATTGGGGCAGATGCTGTCGGTATGTCAACGGTTCCAGAGGTTATTGTTGCACGACACATGGAAATTCCATGCTTTGCGATTTCGATTATCACTGACCTTGGAGTACCAGGTAAAATCCATAAAGTATCACTTCAGGATGTTATCGATGTGGCAAATCGTCAGGAACCCAAAATGACACTGATCATGCGTGAGCTGATCGCTAGAATTTAAAATGGAGGCTACTATTCGAGATAAATACGAGGCGGTTATTGGATTGGAGGTGCATGCTCAGATGCTTACTCGGTCTAAAGCATATTCATCAGATATCAATGAATACGGA